>JAPKXT010000227.1 GCA_026394695.1 Methanoregula sp. | reverse complement strand
GGGATACGAGAAGCAGTTCCCGTACAAGAGCGCAGAAGAGATCTTCACGGAAGTATCAAAGGTCACCCCGTCCTATGGCGGCATGGATTATACCCGCCTTGACAAACCCGAAGCGCTGCACTGGCCCTGCCCGACAAAGGAACACCCGGGCACACCCATCCTCCACAAGGAGAAATTTACCCACCCGGACGGTCTTGGTATCTTCACCCCCATCGAGTTCAAATACCCGGCTGAAGTCCCGGACAAGGACTACCCGCTTATCATGACTACCGGACGCTGCATCTGGCAGTGGCACACCGGTACCATGACCCGCCGTTCAGAGGACCTCGAGCGCGAGGCACCGACCGGCTGGGTCGAGATCAACCCGGAGGACGCAAAAGCTCTCGGCATCAAGGACAAGGAAATGGTCAGGGCGATCACCCGCAGAGGGGAGATCAAGATCGGCGCACGGGTCACAAAAGACATCAAGAAAGGGGTCGTCTTCATACCGTTCCACTTTAAGGAATGCGCAGCGAACCTGCTCACTAACAATGCACTCGACCCGGTTGCAGGTATCCCGGAGTACAAGGCCTGTGCTGTGAGAATCGAGAAGATTGCGGAGGCGAAGTAACATGGCAAAGAAAGGCGATATGCTCTACGCATGGACCAATGACGCAGATATCAAGAAGAAAGCAGAGCTTGGTGGCGCAGTCACCGCACTCTGGAAACATGCGCTCGAATCAAAGACGGTCGATGCAGTCTTTGCCATCAAGAAGGGTAAGGATCTCTACGATGCCCAGCCGGTGCTCATCACTGACCCCAGGGAACTTGCCCAGACTGCCGGTTCCCTCCACTGCGGTACCCTCCTGCTGCCAAAACTGGTCAAGAAATACCTTGATGGTGCAAAGACCAAGAAGATCGGTGTGACGGTCAAGGGTTGTGATGTTATGGGCTTTATCGAGCTTGCCAAGCGCAAGCAGATCAACCTTGACAACATTGTCATGATCGGTGTCAACTGCGGTGGGTCGGTCAGCCCGATGCTTGCACGCAGGATGATTGCCGATAAATTCGGTGTTGACCCGGACAAGGTCCACAAGGAAGAGATCGACAAGGGCCAGTTCATCATCGAGTACGAAGGTGGCCACAAAGGCATCTCGATGGACGAGCTCGAAGAAGCGGGATACGGCCGCAGGTCCAACTGCCGCCGCTGCAAGATGAAAATCCCCCGCCAGGCGGATCTCGCCTGCGGGAACTGGGGTGTTATCGGCGACAAGGCCGGTAAGGCAACCTTTGTTGAGGTCTGCAGCGAGAAGGGTGCAAACCTCTTGAACGGTGCAGTGAAATCCGGTATCCTTGCAACTGAAGCAGCAAACCCCAAGGGTCTTGAGATCCGGGGCAAAGTCGAAGGTGCAATGATGAAGCTTGGCGACAAGTGGCGCAGGCATGATTTCACAGCGCTTGGGGCAAATCTCTGGGAGACGATCAACAAAGAAACTTCACGGTGCATCAAGTGCTATTCATGCATTGAGAACTGCCCGGTCTGCTTCACCGCTGCCGAGGATCTGAAAAAGGGCTCTCTTATGGTTAAACCAGGAGAGCTTCCGCCGAACCCGATGTTCCATTTGAGACGGTTCGCCCACATTTCAGATACTTGCATCAACTGTGGTCAATGTGAGGAACTCTGTCCGATGGAGATTCCCATGGCACTCTTCTCACATGCAATTCGCGCGGAGGGAGACGCTGCTTTCGAGGCAAAACTGGGTAAAGCAGCTTATACCAATTAATTTTTTGCGCTCTGATAGCTCAGGAAGAGTTCTTTGTAGGTGCAAACAGACGGATGAACCAGGTTTTCAATTAACCGGTTTGAATTAATTGAATTCTGATAAGGAGATGAATGAAACGATGAAAGCAGATGATGCAAAGAAGATCATTTCAACTGCTATCGACAGGGAAGTCGAAGCTTATACATTTTACCGTACCGTATCCGAAAAGGTAAAAGATCCGGCATTGAAGAAACTTTTTACCGAACTTGCCGGAGAGGAGAAACAGCACCGGGAATTCCTGCAGGGAATGCTCACAAAGGAAGTCACCAAGATGCGCTTTGATGCTAAGCAGGATTATAAGGTGGTAAATGCAATGCCGAGCCCGCCACTGACTGCAGATTTAAAACCGCTTGATGGCCTTGTTCTTGCGATAAAAAAGGAACTTGAAGCCATGCAGATGTACACTCAGCTTGCGAACCTCTCAACTGACACAGAGCAGAAGTTTCTCTTTAGCCAGCTCGCAAACATGGAAAGTGGCCACAAGGCCCGGCTGGAGGATATCTATACCAATATGGCTTTCCCTGAAGTCTGGTAGTAAGGGAGCCATCAATTCATTGGGTGTAGGGGAGGGAAAAAATGTATGGCGGGGTATCATCTCTTGGGAAAATTTTCAAGACCGTTACATGACAAGTATGAAGACATTAATCGCCGCTTGTCCTAATCATTTAACCCTGTCTCATTTTTTATAGGGAACTATCTTGTTTTACTAACCTACTTTCCAATTCTTTGTTATGCAAATGTGGAGATCGATCAGATTTCCGGCACCGATAAAAAAAGGAGGATAAATCCGTCAAAGTTAAAAAACACCGATATAAAATCAAGCCGGGCAGGATTAAAGTAATTCTGTAGAACATCTGAAAAATGATTCACTTGGTATCAATCCGGATAGTTATTAAAGAATTAATCTGAATAATTCACAGTTATTAATTATATTTAATTAATTTTGGATGCATGTGTACCCCTTGAGAATATAATATTAATAATTAACTAAAATCGATATATATATTAAAACGAATGCCTATTTTCAATAATGCCGGTTTTCGATCAGGAAAGAGTAGATCGACTCAAACAGATCCTTAAATGGCATTCACGAGGTATCACCATATCAGATCTCGCTACCAAAATGGAGATGAACCGGAATCTCGTTGCAAAATATCTTGACATTCTCCTCATCTCCGGGCAGGTGGAGATGCAGGTTATTGGTGCTGCCAAGGTGTACTTCCTCTCCCACCGAGTTCCTATCTCATCGATGCTGGAATTCTCTTCTGATATGCTCATTATTCTTGATAGTGCCCTGACAATTATGCAGGTCAATGAACCTTTGCTCGTTCAGGTTCATGAAAAGAAAGAAGCACTGGTGGGCAGGAACATCAAAAACATAGATCATCCCTTCATCAGCGCTATTCCGGTAACAGTACCCTCCAAAGGTACAGATCTTACCCATGATCAGGTACGCGAGTTTGAATGCGCCTTTGAAGAAAAGAAACACTATTACAAGACAAAACAGTTACAAACAGCGTTTGAAGACGGGAGCCAGGGTATTACCCTCATCATCGAAGATATCACGGCTCATGTCTCGTACCAGAAGATGCTGGAGTTCAACGAAGCAAAATACCGCGGTATCGTCGAGGACCAGACCGAGTTTATCACGAGATTTCTTCCGGATGGGACACTTGTTTTTGTCAATGATGCATACGCCCGCTACCTTAAGAAGGAAAAGGAGGAGCTCCTTGGGAGGCAGCATATACCCGATATTGAAAGCGATGACATAACAACCGTGCAACAGTGTATCCAGTCCCTGGATATGAACAACCCGGTTCAATCCTTTGAATGCAGGATCCACCATTCATGCGGGCAGGTTCGGGGGAACCTGTGGACAGTGCGTGCGTTTTTTGATGATAACCAAAAACCCATTGAATACCAGGGAGTCGGCAGGGACAACACAGAAAAGCGTGAGGCCGCAACGAGGATTAACCAGTATGTCAGGGATATGGAATTCCTCTCCCGGAAAGCGCAGGAATTTGTTGAGCTGTCTCCGGAGGCAGATATTTTTAATACAATAGGGCAGGGTCTTTCTGAATTACTTCCCCGTGCAGTGATCATTGTAGACTCTTATGACCAACTGTCAGAGATTTTATCGGTCAGGACAGTTTTTTCAGACAAGGATCGTCAGATTCTTTCTACCTGTATCTGCCAGGAATGCGAGGGATTCCGAATTTCGTTACGAACAGTACCTGCACCACTCAAGACTTTTGCATTAAACTTATTACTGGAAGGAAAATTATTCCACACTGATGAAAGCCTTTACACCTTCTTATTTCAGCAGGTTCCCGTAGATATCTGCAACCGGATCCAAGATACTCTCAACCTGGGAGACAGGTATTATGGCATAGGACTTGTGCGACACGGTATACTCTTTGGTATAGTGGTTTTTTTACTGCGGAAGGGCGAAACCGTACCTGACTCCTCGCTTATCGAGACATTTATCCGGCAGGCATCTGTTGTATTACACCGGAGGCTATTCGAGGACTCTTTAAAGAAGAGCGAAGCCAGGTACCGGGGTATTGTCGAGGACCAGACCGAATTTGTCTCAAGATTCCTGCCGGACGGAACACTCACCTATGTGAATGATTCAGTGTGCAGATATTTTCAGAAGGACCAGGCTGAATTGCTTGGGCAGTCGATTTTTTCCCTGATCCCAAAAGAAGATCAAGACCGGCTGCTCCAGGACCTGCAATCAATGAGCGCACAAAACCCGGTATTATCAGCTGAATATCGTATGTATGATCCATCTGGTCGCATCCGCTGGACACAGTGGACAAACAGGGCTCTCTTTGACGATCACGGGACAATTGTCGAATACCAGGGAGTAGGCAGGGATATTACCGAACAAAAAGAGGCAGAAGCAAAGATCAGGCAATACATTGCAGATATTGAGTACCTCTCGAAGAAATCCTATGAATTCCTCGAACTCTCACAAGATGCCGATATGTACGGAACCATCTGCCGTGGGCTGAAGGATATTCTTCCAGAAGCAATTGTGCTGGTAAACTCAATTGACCTCAAAACCGATTCTGCTACCACCCGGAGTGTACTCGGCGACGAAGACCGCGATATCTTCAGTACATTGATGGGGGAAGATATTATCGGTAAGACTACGACGCTCATCAAGGGTGCTGAAGGAGATATGGCAGTAAAGGCCGTATTGAGTGGAAGAATCGTTAAAATCCCGGGTAACCTTTTTTTTGCCATGCACAGGAGTGTGCCCGAAGCGGTGTGTGCAAAGATTGAAGGAGCCCTGAACATCGAGGATAGTTATATCATAGGGCTTGTGTCGCAGGGGATTATCCTTGCTAATGTGGTGATACTGCTCCGAAAGGGGGATAAACTCGGGCATGGTGACCTTATTGAGGCGTATATCCGTCAGGCTGCCAACGCACTACTACGGCAGAAAACGGCAGAAACCTTACGGGAGAGTGAAAAATTATACCGGAGCGTGATCGAAAATATCCAGGATGTTTTTTACCGGTCCGATACAAAAGGAAATCTTATCATGGCAAGCCCGAGCTGGGCAAATCTGCTCGGGTATGATTCCCTTGACGACTGCATCGGTTACAATATCGCTGAAAAATTCTATTTTGAGCCGCACCGCCGAAAGGATTTTCTCGACGCTGTGTACAAGAATGGTTCGGTCAGTGATTATGAAGTTGTTTTAAAATGCAGGGATGGTAGTCCCCTCTGTGTCTCAACCAACAGTCACCTGTTTTATGATGGTACAGGTTCTTTACTCGGCGTAGAAGGGATTTTCCGGGATATCAGCGAACGCCGGATCGCGACTGAAAAAATCCGGGATCAAATCTCTCAACTGGACTTTTTTTCCCGGGCATTACAAGAGTTTATTGAACTATCTCCCGATGCCGATATTTATGAAAAAATTGCATCTGATCTGAAATTGCTGATCGCCGATGCCATGATCAGCGTTAATTCATTCGATGTGGTAACCGGTATCCTCACGTGCAGATCCTGTAAAGGCGATGAGGATCGTGCTGCCTGCACGCGATGTCTCGGTCGGGACCCCAGAGATATGGACTATCCAATCGACCCCTTGGCGCTCCACACGCTCAGTACTGGACAGCTGCACAAGGTGCCTCTTTCACTGTATGATATCCTCTTCAGGAAGATTCCAACGGAAACCTGTGACCAGATTGATGAAGCAATCAACATAGGTGATATCTATGGGATCGGTTTTGTTCGTTGGGGTACGCTTTTTGGGAATGCGACAATATTTCTTCACAAGGGGGCAATGATTCCCGATATCCAGCTTATCGAAAATTATGCCCGGGCCGCTTCGATCGCGCTCCAGCGAAAGATTGCTGAGGATTCTCTCAAAGAGAGCCAGGAGGTCTTCTCGAGTATTGCACAATACGCTCACGTTCCCATAGCGATTATTGGATCTGATGGCACGTACCAGTATGTAAATCAGAAGTTTAAGGAGATCTTTGGGTATGACCTGAATGACATCAGAACAGGAAGAGAGTGGTTTTCACGTGCATACCCCGATCCGGAATACCGCAAACACGTCATCACTACATGGAAATCAGATCTTGAAGCATCCAAAGACGGCCTTGAAAGACCGAGGACATTTACGGTAAGATGTAAAGAGGGTGTTGATCGTGAGATCCTTTTTCGACCGGTCACGATCTCTAACAAGAAACAGTGTGTCGTCTATGAGGATATCACGGGAGAGAGAAAAGGTGAACAAGAACCAAAACTGCTTCCCTTGGTAGCAGGGACCTCCGGCGATGTTAATACCGGGGAAAAAATTGATGGATCCATCACCAGCGGGAACCGTGCCGCAGAGCATCTCTATGATCCGGAAACAGTGAAAACCACGGGATTATTAAGTCCGCACTATTTATCCAACGCCCTGAAAATGGCGCGGGATTATATAGCAATTCTCGATCGATCCGGTAAGTGTGTCTGGGTAAATGATGCTCTTGTCAGCGCGGTAAATGCAGGAAGTTGCAATGATCTGGCAGGCAATAGTATCGCGCTCTATATCGCTCCGGAGTTCCGTAAAATGGCATTGGACTCTCTCATGGAAGTCAAAAAAAGCGGGAATAAAACCGTACCACTCATGATGCTTTCATCGTCCGGGAGAGTTCCTGTTGAGGCAAATATTTCTGCAATTACTACAGAAGAAGGGGATCTTTTTGGCTATATGGCAATCGCACGAAATGTCGAACGGGGAACAATCGAAAAATCACGATGATGAAAAACAGGAGTGGTGAAAGATTATATTTTTAATCCGAGGAAAAAATACCTTCAATTTTTTTAATTATCCTCGATATACCAGTTAAATGTGATACCACAGGCATTATTCTGCAGGTACAAATCCATTATCCTTTCTCTGAATGAACCCATCTGCTTCAAGAGCCCCCAGAATCCTTCGTAACCGATGAGGATCCTCAGCAACACGACCAATGATCTCCTCCTCTTCAAGGAATGGATCTTTCAGCACTATTTTCAGGAGCGCGCCACGAATTTTCCGGTCAGAACCTTCAAAGGGAGATTGCCTGGTATAGTGAACGCTCCGGCGGTTAGGGTTTGCAACAGTTTTTTTGAGCGCTGAACCAAGGTCCATTAACGCCCAGTACCAAATGCGGGGATTTTTCCGGTATAAGACCTTTTCAACGAGCGGGAGGATCTCTGCATCGCTTACTGTGCCAGTTTCGGTAAAGAAAAAATGAATGAAGACCCTGCGAATATTGGTCTCAATGAATACGACGGGCATATTGAACGCGAATGCTGCGATGGATGAAGCGGTTGCCCTGCCAATGCCGGGAAATGTTGCAAGAATATCGACATCAGCCGGAAGAATGCCGTTATATTCGTTTATAACCCGGATGGCACATTTCTGTAATGAGATCGCCCGACGGTTGTAACCCATACCCTGCCAGACAGTGAGAACTTCACCAAGCGGGGCGGCGGCAAGTGTTGCAAAGTCCGGGAATGCACGGATAAATTCCGGAAATTTCGTGGTAACCCGTTCTACCTGTGTCTGCTGGAGCATAATCTCCGAGACGAGAATCAGATAGGAATCTGTGGTATTTCGCCAGGCCATGTCCCGGCCGTGCTGCTCGTAATATGACAGCACCATCTGCTGGAATGCCCAAATACCATGACGGGATCTATCATCACGTGAAAATTGGGGTCCGGAATGATCCAGAGTTTCCTGATCTGAAATTTTCATGGTTTGCTGCCCATCCAAACTGTTCAGGCCCGATCCATACCGTATGATCACGACCGCTTATAATCATTCAGGTTATGGCAACAACGCTGACAGGAGAGTTCAGGGTGTGCCAGGAAATTACCGGCATTCAGGTACGTTTGAACATAGTGTCGAGATCGGCCCGGCTGAACCTTATCATCGTTGGTCTTCCATGGGGACAGGTAAACGGGTTTTTGGCATACCGGATCTGGTTTACGATACGCTGGCACTGCTCCTTTGTGCAGACAGTCCCCCCCTTAATCGCGCCCCGGCATGCGATAATGCGGGTAATCCTTTCACGGTTATTAACCGCACGTGCAGGCTCTTGGCTGACCAGATCGCTCACGATCTCATCGATCATGGTCGTATCCTCAAGTTTGCCTAAGACCACCGGGATTGCCCGGACAAGGAATGTATCCCTGCCGAATTCTTCAAAGACAAAACCCTCCTTTGCAAGTGCTGGTATAAGATCTAAAAGGACTGCCGCCTCTTGTGCGGTCCGGTGAAGAATAACCGGAACTATGAGTTCCTGTGAACGATGATCGCCTCCCGTTCGTGCAATGACCTGTTCATACAGGATGCGTTCGTGAGCGGCATGCTGATCGATGAGGACAAGTTCACCGCTTTCCGTTGTAGTCAGGATGTAGATTCCCCCAAATTGCCCGATAACCTCCATCAATGGAAGTTTTACATCGACCGGTAAAATACCGGTGGAAAGTTCTGTCTGCCGAAGTTGGCGGTCGGTTGTTACCGTACCTGCATGCGTGGATTCGCTGACTCCCGACGATGCCGGTGTAGTAAGATCATAGCGCATACCTGGTTCTATTACTGCATCCTTGCCGGATTCCCCTGTAAGTAAAGGTAACGGGGGTCTGACTGCGGGAATCAGGTCGTGGCTGAGTAACGCGGTGGTAACCGATTCGCGGATTGCTTGTACGATCTCGTTTTCCCGGGAAAGGCGGACCAGTTTTTTTGTCGGGTGAACATTTACATCGACAAGTTCTGTATCAATCTTTAAGGAAAGGAAAGCAACCGGGAACCGCTCTTTGGGGAGCAGCGTGCCATAACCCTCCCTGATCGCCCCGGTGATTACCGGCGAGGATACATATCGTTGATTGATCGCTATCATCAACCGTGATGCGTCCTTTCGTGAGAGTGAAGGGCGCGATGTATAGCCGGAAATCTTAATAAACGGGAGAGACAGACTCACCGGGACAAGTTCCTTAACCACATCGCTGCCATAGATGCGGGCGATGGTATCAAGTATCCGGGGAGAACGATCCGTTACAAGGTGCTCGTTTTGATCGGTGAACATCCGAAATGAAATTTCTGGGTGGGCAAGGCAGATACCTTCCAAAAGCGCGTGAATATGTGAAATCTCGGTATTTTTGCTCTTCTGGAATTTTTTCCGTGCCGGTGTATTAAAAAACAGGTCTTCTACCAGCACCGTGGTCCCTTCCGGTGCCCCGGTTTCTCCCGTCTTTTTTATTATTCCCCCCTCAACGACAACTTTTGTCCCGGCAACAACTCCAGTAGCATGAGGTCGTGTGGTCAGAGTGACCCGGGAGACCGAGGCGATGCTGGCAAGAGCTTCTCCACGAAATCCAAGCGTGCGGATATGGGTAAGATCATCGATCCGGGTAATCTTGCTCGTTGCATGGGGAGTGAAGGCAAGCAAAGCGTCGGCAGGAGTCATACCGCATCCATCATCAATGATCCGGACATTTACAATGCCTTCCGCTGAGGACACAACATCGATGCGAATTGAACGGGCAGCGGCATCTATTGCATTTTCCACAAGTTCTTTTACTACCGATGCGGGACGCTCAACCACTTCCCCTGCCGCGATCTGGTTGACCGTTACCTGGTCAAGGATATGGATCTGAGAGAAATTGTGGTTATTCTTCATACTTTCCCTTCCTTATTCTCCAGCATCTTGCGTAATTCTGCTATCTTTGCAAGTGCCTGCAGGGGTGTCATCTCATCAGGAGTAATACGGGTAAGTTCATCGAGTACCGGGTGGTGTACTGCGGTTTTTGGTGTGTTGTCATGATCGAAAAGCAGAACCTGGGTATACCGCTGGGGGCGGGTTCCTGCAGGAACATCGCGGTTCATGGTCTCAACAAGAATGCTTTCGGCACGTTCGGTCACTTTTTTGGGGATACCGGCCAGCCGGGCAACGTGGATACCGTAACTCTTATCCGTTGCACCAGGTATGAGCCTGCGCAGGAAGACCACGTCATTTTTTGTCTCTTTTACAGCAAAATGATAATTTTTAACCCTTTTTAGTACCCCTTCCACCTCAATGAGTTCATGGAAGTGCGTGGCAAAAAGTGTTTTTGGCCCGGCGCCTGCCCGCCCGTGCAGGTATTCGAGCACCGCCTTTGCAATTGAGCACCCATCACCGGTGCTGGTCCCCCTGCCAATCTCATCAAGGATAACAAGGCTCTTTGAGGTTACATTATTGAGAATGTTTGCAAGTTCAAGCATTTCGACAAAAAACGTGCTCTGACCGCTGGCGAGATCGTCAAATGCGCCGACACGCGTGAAGATGCGGTCAAGTATGCCAATACTCGCGTGCCGGGCGGGGACAAAACTTCCTGCCTGAGCCATGATACAGATGAGTGCTACTGCCCGCATGTACGTAGACTTTCCTGCCATGTTTGCACCGGTGATGATCATCACCTGGGTACCGGAACTGGCAAGCTCGGTATCGTTAGGCACAAAAACTCCCAACGCACCCTTTTCGACAACCGGGTGTCTCCCGTCACGGATGATAATCGTATCACTGGTATTCAGTTGCGGGCGCACGTAATCATGGGTCTGTGCAATTTCAGCAAGTGCAACGGAGACATCAAGGACAGCAATGCCTATGGCAGTTGTCTGGAGATCGCAAATGATGCTGCGAAGAATTTCGATAATTCCTGACCAGAGTTCACGCTCAAGTGCAAGGATACGTTCATCAGCATTGGTGATAAGTGTCTCTTTTTCCTGCAGTTCGGGAAGCGTATAGCGTTCGCCCGTTGCTGTTGTCTGGCGACGCTGGTAATGGGAAGGCACAAGATGAAGATTTGGTTTTGTAATATCAATGTAGTAACCGAAGATCCTGTTATACCCGATCTTGAGTGATTTGATACCGGTCAGTTCCTGTTCTTTTTTCTGGAGTTCAATAATCCAGTCCTTTCCCGAATGGAGCACTCCTTTAAGCGAATCCAGTTCTTTTGAATAACCGGGCCGGATTACTCCCCCGTTGCGTGCAATAACGGGAGGTTCTTTGACAATTGCGTTCCGGATGAGGTTGATACAATCCGGTAAATCATGAAGATTTTTCAGAGCGTCGGCAATATACTGAGGGATATTCCCTGTTTTGTCCTCCTGTATCGTGCTCCTGATTGAGGGAAGTGTTGAAAGCGTGTCTGCAAGTGCAATGAGATCCCGGGGTCCTGCATTCCCATATGCAATCCTCGCCGCAATTCTCTCGATATCTGCGCAGCGTGTAAGAAGGCTCCTGAGGGAAAGCCGAACAGGCGTGTGTGCGATTAAAAAATCAATCGCATCCAGTCGTTTGTTGATCTCCTCGATATCGGTAAGCGGGCGGGAGAGCTGCCGGTAGAGCATACGGCTTCCCATCGGAGTTTTTGTCAGGTCAAGACAGGAGAATAGTGTTGCCCCTTTTGTTTCACTTCGGATACTTTCTTTCACTTCGAGGTTGCGCAGCGTGATTGCATCAAGCATCATACCCTGCGCTGATGAGCGCACATAAAGACTGCTGATGTGGGCAAGAGGAGAGTTCTGTGTCTCTTTTGCATAAGCAAGCGCTGCACCGGCCGCACCGATTGATGCAGGGAGCCCGTCACACCCATAGCCGGCGAGGGAGGTGACATGGAAATGTTCCATAAGGGTACGTCCTGCCCGCTGTTCGGAGAATTCCTTGTCGTTAAAGTTAGTAACAACAACCCCCCGCTCACGGATACTTTTCATCAATTCGTCCGGAACCGCTGACGGAACTATGCATTCTGCCGGGCGGTAGCGGGCAATCTCTGAGAGAATATTCTCAAAACCATGATCATGGTCGATGGATGCAACAAAAAATTCCCCGGTCGAGATATCGAGAAGTGCAATTCCCCATCGGTTGTTTTTCAGATCGGGACAGACTGCGAACAGGCACGATGAAGCCGAAGAGGAAAGCATGGCAGAGTCGATCAAGGTGCCTGGGGTGATCACGCGAACCAGCTCGCGTTTTACAATTCCCTTTTTGTTTTTTGTATCCCCTACCTGATCAACAACAGCTACTTTGTAACCCTTGCCGACAAGTTTTGCTATATACCCGTCTGCGGCATGATAGGGGACACCCGCAAGGGGGATCCGGTTATCGCCGCTTTTTGAGCGTGAGGTAAGAACAATCTCCAGTTCCCGGGAGATGAGTTCCGCATCGCTTTCAAACGTCTCATAAAAATCACCGATGCGGAAAAACAGGATGGTATCCGGATATTTTTCCTTGATCTCCCTGTATTGCCGCATCACGGGGGTGAGACGGGCACCATTTTCAACCACGTCTGGAAATTGTAAGGGAGGATCACGAGTCATGTATGCAGAAAAATTACCTTCCGGATCAATTAATACCGATCTTATCACTATGCCCGGGCTATATCAGAAATGGATGTGGACATACCAGATCATCAGAGGAACGGAAATTACCAGTGCGATGATGCCAAACGCAAGACCAAGGGCACAACCAATCCCGATAAGGAGGGTGATTTTTTCAAGGACACTCACCGCAAAGGGAATGCCACTCCAGAGAATAAGTATTCCTGAAAAGGTTAGGATGCAGATCCCGATCGCTGCATTCCTGATATCCTGTGAACTCGGTGCAACCGACAGGACAAGACTGAGAGTCAGGTAAAGGTAGACAAGGAACCATGCATTGAACCGGACAAAAAGATTCAGGGTAAACATTTCCACAATTCCACTGCCGAGTCCCAGTACGGCATCCATTGAACTGAAATTGGAAGACAGCAGGGGAAGCGCGCATCCGAGATACTGCGAGAATACCCAGGTACATCCCGCAAGCACGAGGGGAATACAGAACAGCGGTGCCGTACTGATCACCACATCACCAAGATAGGGAATTTTCGGTGAGGCATAGGTAACCGACCCGCCCTCCCGGGAAAAGAGCACGACCTTTTTAACCGTGGCACCGGTAATAAGGCACCCGAGAACATGGGAACATTCGTGGATTATTACTCCGGGAGCCTTTATGATATAATAAAAGATCCGGACCGGTATGGCTTGTGCCCAGAGAAAGTCCAGCGCCATGGATATGAGCATTACGACAATGCCCGTCGCGATGACAAGGAGGAACGTTTGGGCCTGCATGTGTGGTCAGGAATTTCCTGTGGTGTTTGGATCTGCCACACACATAAGCGCAGCGTTTTTGTGATATGATACTTCTGAAAGTCTCATTATCTTTCACTGCCTATGGGCAGGTATGACGCCGGATGATCAGCCAATGAAACATGATCCGGATGTTAGGGATCCACGACACAACCGGCAGATCTCTGAAAAAAGAGTCCAGCCTTGCACCGTACACCCGGCAACCTGAATGCAACAGGGGGAAAGGCAACTGCGTATATCTGTACGGCCATACCTGTTCCATGCAAATAACTGAACCACCTCAGATGCTTGAATTGCTAAAGTGCGTTAATTCAGAAAAATAAAAAAATCAGAGATTTTTTAATGCCACGAGATCCTTGACGCCGACCAGTTTCCAGACCAGTGACCGCTCCTCTTCGGCGATCGCAGCCGGGGGGTCGAGGGGGGAGTGCCCAAGCGCTGCAAGGATGTTGCAGGAGAGGTCTCTCTCAACAATCAAATCAACAAATTTTTCCCTGATTATCTTCTTCTCGATCGAGTCGTGGACTTCTTCGAGATAGCCCTGAAGAGTCACGAACATGTATGACGACAGATCTTTTGTGTATTTCTCAATTTCAACAGAAACATAGGGGCTTTTTCGGAAATGTTCGATCTTTTTTCCATATTTTGTTGACAGGAAGTAGAGAAATGATCCATCAAAGACATAGAGGAATGGTGCGATATAGGGATATTTTTCACCCTGGAATGCAATCCGGCAGACATAACCCTTTTCGATTAACCGATCGTATTCCTGTTTCTCCATCCGCGGAATTTTCAAGATTTCCATAAACTTACACCATTGGAATTCCCAACGTGAGTAGATAAATTTTATTAATTTTTTTTTTAGAAATAAAAAAAGAAAAATTATTTCTCTATCTTGAATCCTGCCCTTTTCCACGCGGTCATTCCTCCCAGAACATTGGTCAGGTGGTGATAATGATGAATTGCAAGGAAGCTTGCCGCAAGGCTCCCTTTGTAGCCGGCATCACAATAGACCACAATGGGTTCATCTTTGGGGATTTCATCAAGGTGCCGGGGCAGTTCCCCGATATAGATGTGATGGGCACCGTGAATATGGCCGACAGCGCGCCAGTTTTTACTATCCCGTACATCAAGAATGTAGGGTTTTTCTTTGTCAAGAGTGTCCTTCAATTGCTGGACTGAACAGGTTGGCACAGTTCCTATATCCTGCGCAGCTTTGGTCCAGGCGGGAAATCCTCCGGAGAGAGAACCTGCGATATTATCATAGCCAAGCCGGATAAAATGGCGGATTACCAGGTCAAGATCGAGGTTGAAGTCATCGACAATGACGATTGGTCTTTGGTAATCGAGAAACCAGCCTATGAATGCGGCAAGACCTTCCCGCCAGATGGAGATGCTGCCCGGGATATGTCCTGCACCAAAACTGGTGGGGGACCGGATATCGATTATCTGGCAACCGGATTTCCTGAGCTGGTTGACTTTTTGGATCGATAGCGAGTGCAAATCCGGTAACCGGTGCAGGATCGGCGCACCGTTAAGGTTGAATGTTTCCATTTGATGGAAATAAGGGGGAGTATACGGGGATTCGGTTACCCGCCGCGAGCTGAAAGATTCACGGCCTGATGCGAGATGGGGATTTGTCTTTTTTTCATAACCAAGGGTAGTAAACGGGTGATCAGCGATCTCGCCACCGCAAACCGACCCGGCACCGTGGGCGGGACAGAGGATCACCCCGTCACCAAGTGGCAGGATCTTGTTTGCAATGCTGTCATAGATTTTTTTTGCCATCTCCGCTTTTCGTTCCTGACCGAAAAAGTCAGTCCGGGCAATATCACCGGCAAAGAGCGTATCGCCGGAAAATACCATGTATGGCTGATCAGCAACCTCTGTGTCCCGCAGCACAAGGGAGATACTCTCTTCGGAATGGCCCGGGGTCTCCAGTACCGACAATACCAGCGACCCCAGGGTGAAACTGTCGCCCTCATGTACCGGTTTTCCATAGGCAAACGCCATCCGTGCGCCATGAAAAATCTCCGCTCCACACCGGTCTTTTAGTTCCAGCGATCCGATGGTGTAATCTTCGTTCCGGTGCGTCTCGAAGATATAGGTTATCTCCAGTTCATTCCGGCGGGCGATGTCAAGGTAAATGTCACAGTCCCGGCGTGGATCGATCACCGCTGCCTTTCCCCCCGATCCGACAAGATAGGAATTGTGGGCGATACCGTCAGAAACGATCCGTTCGAACAACACTTTGTCTTCCCCTCTAACGTGGAACTATACACTCAGTTCGTATATAGATTATGAAGTGGCATAAAAAATTTAAAAGAAGTCCTGTTATCGTGGTATATAGGGATAGTTCAGGAGAATTGGTGTAGTGTCACCACAGGATATGCGGTCCTGAAGGATAGTGCATAGTGTGTTTAAGTTTTCCGGGACATACCCAATCACTTCCGCACACACGTTAATTCTACGGTGCTCAAAATCGATGAACGGGTAGTGGCGGAGATCATTGTTGTGATGGTGCCCGTGAATTATCCAGCCATCAAATTCTTCCGGGGCAGAGGCCGGATCGTGGACCAGCAGGAACGTAAAACCCCGGTATTTCAGGGTTACTGAGGGAACTGCCCCCAGTTCAGTATCATCATGGTTTCCTTCAACAAAGGTGATGCAGCCTTTGAGTTTTTTCCTGTACTGCAGGGCGGGCAATGCATCTTTTCCATACCGTAAATCTCCCAGGTAATATACGCGGTTCACAGGAGAGATGGTATAGTTCCAGTTTTTTATCAGTACATGATCCATTTCCCGTACATCGGATACGAGGAACGGGCGTGAACAGTAGTGGATAATATTCGCATGGCCGAGATGAAGGTCGGCAATGAGAAAGATGTCATCGGGATGAGGTGACAGGGGATCCGATCGTTCAAATCCCGATTGCTGCCGGAAGAGCGCGAGTGTTTTTTGCCAGGATTTGTTGGTATGACGGTGATCGCCCGTGATCCACCGTTTCTTTAAGAGATCATATTCAGCGAGGATTGCTTCACCCTGCATTACGGTAATCCTGAGCCCGGTTTCATCCAGGGTGACCGGCCGGACTGCATGCCCCTTTCCCGCGGTGAAAAAACGGTTTACCAGATTTTTCACAAAAGAAAGGATCCCGGGAGATGACCTGCCTTGTTCCTGGACATTCTGCTCGTTTCTTGTGAGCCAGGAAAAAACTGATAATGCAACCTGGGGGTTGAGATGATTTGCCACCGTCACATGAAACCATTTGCTGGCAGGTTTGGCATCCCAGACATTGTGGCTGTGCACGAGGGGAGACAAAACGTCTGATAGCGAAGATGTGAGTTTTTTTAAGGGTTCTGATGGTCTGACAGGGATTGCAATCACACTACCATGCATTCCCTCCCGCGTTTCCCAGCCGTCAAGGGTGAACGGGATGGGATCGTACCCGGCTGCCACGTTTCCGACGGCGTCCAGGAGCTGGCGGGAGCTGACACCTTCATTCAGGGTCAGGGGTCCAAACAGCGTGACATGCGGGTGCCGTTCCAGGTACGGTTCAAGAGAGAATAACCGCCCGATAGAAGAAATGGTTTCCCTGATCCGCCATTTTGTCCGAAAGAGACGGATCTCGATGAGATAAATATCGTCCATGAGCAGCAGCCTGTAATTAATTTCTTTATAGGGTCTTTGTGGTTAAATCTTTGATTTGTGTTTTTTTTAATTTCATCCCATTGAACGGGACAGGTACAGCCACCTGGCCTGTCTACCGTTTCTTACCTGCCATTCTCATCAGGGCAAGAAGCCCGGTGAGAATCTGCGTAGGTGTTGGGGGATTACCCGGAATCTTCAGGTCGACCGGAAAGATCTTGTCCGCTCCGCCAAGCACAGCGTAAGTTCCTGAAAAGATCCCGCCATCACAGGCATCATCGCCAACCGCAACTACGAATTTGGGCGAGGGCATGGCATCGTATGTCTTCCGTGCGGCGATCGCCATGTTGTGCGTCACCGCACCTGTTACAATCAGTACATCTGCATGCCGTGGTGAAGCGACGAAGGTGATCCCGAAGCGTTCCACATCGTAGAAAGGGTTATTGAGATTGTTGATCTCAATCTCGGCGGCATTGTCACTGCCGGTATCCAGCTCTCGGATCGCGAGGCTCCGGCCGAACACCGCATCGATCTCTGTTTTTATCTCGCGACCGATAGCCTCAATATCATCATTGTCGGCAGGTTCGTCTTCGGTCACTTTCTTTTTCAGCAGGCAGGTTAATGCGTTCACCATTCTGTCTTCACCTCACAGATCCGTCCCCGCATAGGACAGGTTCAGGCTCTTGTTGATCACCGGGAAATCCGGAATAATATTGCCCTGCACTGCATGCTCGATCGCCAACCAGTTACAGAACGATGCGGTCCGGACCTTATACCGCTCAATCGCACCATCTTTAATCCATACCCAGCACAGGTTCTGGCCACGGGCAGATTCGATCAGCGCAAGCGTGTATCCGTCGCGGACCGGGGCATCTGATCTTATATCCCCTCCCGGAATTGTTGTGATCAGACGTTCGATCAGGTCGAGCGAATCCATGATCTCCGATGCTTTGATCGTAAACCGGGAGAGCACATCCCCATCCTGGAGCCGCTGCGGTTTTGGAGCGAACTGGTCATAAATACCATACGGGTGGTTCAGCCGGACATCAACCTTCCCGCCAGATGCACGCGCTGCCGGGCCGGTGATATTGAGCGGTCGCAGCAGTGTATGACGGATCACACCAGTCGGGGCAAACCGGTCTATCACCGAAGCGGTTGAGAGTACAATCTTCAGCCCGATCCTGTAACGTTTCCGCATCTTGCGGACAAATCCGGTGACCTCATCGAGCTGTGTTCTGGAAACGTCACGGCTCATCCCGCCAATGCAGACCATCCCCCTCAGAAATCTTGAGCTGGTCAAACGGTTACTCTCGCGAAAACATTCCTCGCGCAGCACCGAGAACTGGTTGGCGCCCAGCGGAAACGCCACATCAATTAGCATTCCTGCCTGGTCTCCGAGGTGCGAGCAGATACGTTCCAGCTCAAGGATGATCGTCCGCAGGTACCATGCCCGTACCGGGACCTGTATCTGCGAGATTTGCTCCACGGCCATGCAGAACGCAGTTGCATTTGCCACCGATTCATCACCGCTCACTGCTTCGGCAATTCTCACACATTCTTTTGGTGATTTTCCCTCCGCAAGCTTTTCAATGCCCCGGTGCGTGTAAAACATCCGGCATTCAAGGTTGAAAATCGTCTCGCCGATCACGCTGAACCTGAAATGACCAGGCTCGATAATACCGGCATGCACCGGGCCGACCGGTACCTGGTACACGCCCTCACCTCTCACTTCCCGGAACGGGTATTCCTCGGCAGGATCTACCATCGTCTTCGTGATCACCGGCGCATTCCTGAACGCTTTTTTAAGCGGGTGAAAACCCTCAGGATAGGTCTCGTGAAGGAAAAGACGACGGGTATCGAATGCCCCCTCAAACTCAACGCCGAACCCGTCACGGCATTCGCGTTCAAACCATGATGCGGAGGGATAAATACTGGCTATTGACGTTGCACGTCTGTTGACGCCCCGGATAAGCACCAGTATGCTGGTCCTCCGTTCAAACACGTAAAAGAGCGTTTGCGCAGTATTCACTGAGAAGCCTTCGCAACAGAAGAGGCTTATCAGAACAAACTTATTTGCAGCCAGATGAGATACAGCAGTTTCGAATTCCGGTTCTTCGAGAGTCACATACTGTTCATTGTTGGATCCGGAACTGATCCGGTCCGGCAGCGCATCATCTCCAAGAAATTCCTGAACCGCCCTGATCCCGATATCCTTATCAGCCGTCATCAGAATCTCAGCTCCGTTACAATCTGGTTGAGGAACACCATGCCACTTGTGGGGAGAAATATCCCGACAACAAAGAGGAGCACCAGAAGGAAGATGATAGGGCCCTTCATGCTGGCAGGTGTCCGGTACGGTTCCATATCTGAGGATGAATCAGGTTCAGATTCCCGGGTAAATGTCGTAAGCACAAAGTATCCCAGTCCCGTGGCAGCAATGAACAGCAGAACCAGCATCACGCTTAGCACCCATAGGGATACTGCACCCAGCTGTAACAGGATGAAAAATTCGGAGAAGAAGATGGGAAACGGGGGTGAGAAGAACAGTGACGCCTTTGTCAGGGAATGTGCCATGATATGGAAGAGTACCCAGAACAGCGCAATCGGCGTGGAGATAGCAAGGCCGACAAGCATAATCCCCATATTTTCCACACTGGAGAATGCCACCAGTTTTTTTAAGTTTTCTGGGGGAGCATGGAGATGACGGCAATGCCAATCGTGAGGATCCCGAACAACGCAAGCATCGGTGCAATGGTTGCAACAGCTGTTGTCTGGTGCACAATCGCATACATCCGGATGATCCCATAGATACCCACATTCAACAGGACACCTGAGAGAATGGCACTGACTGCCGACGGGGCTTTGGCATGGGCCTCCGGCAGCCAGGTATGGAACGGGAAGATCCCGGACTTTGCAGCAAACCCGACAAAGACGAGCGTAAAGGAGGCAATCATCATTCCCGGGGGAAAAGCACTGGCATGCTGCATGAGCACCGTCCAGTTCAGGGTTCCTGTTCCAAGACTGATCCGTGATATCTCGAAGAGAAAGATGAACCCGACAAAAGCAAAAAGCATGGAGACGGATGCGATGAAAATGTACTTGATCGCTGCATCGATGTTCTCACGGGCAGAGAGAATGGCAACCAGCATTGCGGAGAGGATCGTGGTCATTTCAGCAAAGATCCAGAAGAGTGCAAGGTTATCAGAGAAGAACGCAAGGACGATGACCAGAAGAAGCAGTACCCACGCCGCATAGAAGAGTCTGAGACTGCCTTTCTCCAGTTCCCTGCTTGCAAGAAGCCCTTCGACATACCCGCGGGCATAGACTGCAGAGCAGGCAAAAATGACCGTGGCGATGAGCACCTCAAAAAGACCGAAGTGATCGATAAAGAAGTACTGACTGCCCGCAAGAAACGTAACAACCGGTACCTGCTGGAATTCAACGATATAGGCAGCAAGTGTGGCAAAAACCAGTGCCTGCATGATACAGACTGTGTTCATGTGCCGGTGGCTCCGGGCGGCTGCAATGATGGCAAGAGAGAGCACGGATACCAGCACAAATGCAACCAGGATCATGAAACCTCCTCGGGCTCTATCAGGAGATGAAAGCGGTGGAGACGTTTGTGGTAATCCTCAAGTGTTGAGTCAATACCGACTGATAATATAGTCGTCAGGATAACGAGGATAATAAGGTCGATAATGATCAAAAATTCGATGATGAATGGGAGTTCGGTGACAAACATACCAAAGAGGAGCACCCCGTTTTCCATTGAGAGGAACCCAAGTACTTTTGTGATCGCCCGTTTCCGGCTGAATGTCACCATCATGCCCATCAGCATCAGCGAAATTCCCAGCACGGCGCCAAAGAAAAAGAGGCTCTCCCGCACCGGTGTTCCCTCCACAATTCTTGCGAGCGCCATGTAGATGACCATCATCAGTGCCATGGAGATGAGCAACGATGAGGTAGGACTTAAATAATGGAACTCGATGTCCCGTTTGATCCGGATCTTTTCCTGGATAGTTGCGATAAAGTACGGGATGATTATTACCTTGCTGATAAACGTAACCACAGCGATCGCCAGAAGAACGATGGATCCCTCAAGTGAATAGAGCGCAAGGGCGATACAGACAAGGGTGAGACTCTGGAGGGCATAAACAGATACCACTGAGAGCAGGTTGCGAGTAGAGATGATGTAGGCTGCAGTAATGATAATACCGACAAACAGGATCCTTATAATCCCGACAACGATTGCCGTTTCGATCATGAGAACACCTCGATAATGATGATCAGGGTCGAGAAGAAGAATGCCATGGCAAAGAGACTGGGAAGCTGGAAGAACCGTTTCTTTGCCATTGATGATTCAAAGAGCCCGATTATTCCTGCAAGGATTGAACCTTTAACTACTAACACGATTACAGCGATGAGCATCCCTGCAAGGGTGAGAGTCGTCGCAAGCCCGAAGGGGACCATCAGGTTGATGAGGAGCATCATAAGTACTGTCATCTTGACGGCAGCGGAGAGTTCCATGAGGGCTAAGTTCCTGCCCGACTGTTCGAGGACCATCCCCTCGTGTATCATAGTCAGTTCGAGATGCGTCTCAGGATTATCGACAGGTATCCGCGAGGTCTCAACGATGAGGATGATAAACAGCGAGATCCCGATGAGGATCAGTGTTGGTGTAGCAGGTAATCCGGAGCCTGATGTGAGGACAAACATGTCAAAAATATTGAGTGTTTTAAAGACGAACGCAAGCGCAGCGAAGACGATTACGGTAGTGGGCTCGATGATCGATGATATGCTCATCTCCCGCGAACTACCCATACCCCCAAAGGAACTGCCGGCATCAAGACCGGCAAGCGCCATAAAGAACCGGGCAAGCACGAGGAGGTATAGAAAGAGGATGATATTTCCGATACCCCCTATGGGTTCGGGCACAAAGACCAGTGGGACGAAGAGAGCGGCAACAAGAATAGCTGCCATCGTGACAAAAGGGGTGACTTGCATGATCCACGAGGAGTTAGGAGAGTAGATGACCTCTTTTTTCAATAGTTTTATCAGCGAAAAGTATGTCTGGAAGACTGATGGGCCCTGCCGTCCCTGTGTCCAGGCTTTGACTTTTTTTATCAGGCTGACAAAGAGGGGTGAAATTGCAACCACGACCAGTGTATTAATTATAAGGTACAGGATAAAGTCGAAGTTCATGCAAACCACCCGAGGAAAATGATCAGGGCAATGACTGTGACAAAGACATAGAGGAGATAGGTATCAAGGCACCCGTTCTGGAAGCGTGATACACCTTCAGCTACCTTCAGGGACTGCTGCGCTATGGGACGATAGAGGTATTCCTCAAATACCTTGAGGAGACGGATCTCTCCGGTACCCTCCTTAAAAATGCAGTTCTTCTGGTCGAAGAATATCCGTTCATTTATCGTCCGGGTACGGTAGATTGCAGAGAAGATGATGTCGAGAGGTTCTGAGAAACCATGACCACTGTATTCCGCCGAAGCCTGCTGCGAGAGCGTCCCGCATCCCCATGTTTCGCTCACCCGTACCTCCCGCGAAGCGGTGAAATAGAGCACCACATAGGTAAGAACCGACATACCGAGGAGCAACAGGCTGACAAGCAGCATATCCGGAAGGGGAACGGTAAAGCCGACGGTTGCAAAGATCTGGAGGGCGCATACTCCTAAAAGAATACAGGCAGCCGCAAGGATACCCGGCCCGATCAGCATTGTAAGGGGGACTTCTTTTGCAGCGGCACTCTCTGGAGAACGCGGCAGGGCAAGGAAGATTGATCCGAACGCCTTGACAAAGCAGGCTGCGGATAATGCACTGGTCAGGGCAAACAGGGAAAGGCAGATAAAGAGGAGTATTTTAAACAGCGGATCCACAACAGAAACGGAGGAGATGAACGAGATGAAGATCAGGAGCTCGCTGGCAAACCCGTTCAGGGGAGGTAATGCAATTATGGAGACTGCACCAATAAAGAAGAGCGCAGAGGTAACCGGCATCCGGGGGGCAAGTCCTCCCATGTGTTCAATATTCCGGGTCCGGGTGGCAGATACTACGGAACCTGCAGTGAGGAAGAGCAGGCTCTTGAACATGGCATGGTTCAGGGAGTGGAAGAGCGCACCCAGCAGGCTGAGTGTTGCGAGCAGGGGAAGATTGCTGGCAGTAAATATTACCGACAGACCGATCCCAGTAAAAATGATTCCGATATTTTCAATGCTTGAATAGGCAAGCATCCCCTTAACGTCATGCTCTTTTAACGCGTAGATGACGCCAAGAACCGCCGATGCAGTACCCGCAGCAAGGATCAGTACACCCCACCAGAGATCCGGAGTGAAAACATCAAGCAGGAAACGGACAAGACCGTATACGGCTATCTTGAGCATCACTCCGGACATAAGAGCGGAGACAGGAGATGGACTTGCCGGGTGGGCATACGGGAGCCACTTATGGAAAGGAATGATCCCCGCCTTGATAGAGAATCCTAAAAAAAGAGCGAGGAATGCGACGGTTATGAGAGGCGCGGATGCAGTAGTTGTCAGTGGCAGAAAATCAAATGAACCGGTCGTAAGATAGAGAATGATGATTCCCAGCAGGATGAAAAGGGATGACAACTGGGTCATGACAAAATAATAGATACCGGCTTTTGCAGTATTTTGTTGCGAATATTCGTACATGACGAGGAAAAATGAGCTCGCTGCCATCACTTCCCAGAACAGGAAAAACGAGATCGTGTTTGCTGAGGCGACGACAAGCACCATTGCGAGAATGAAAAGATTGGTACAGCCACAGAGCAGGTTTCGCCTGTTTGATCCGGCAATATGCTCAATATATTCAGTGAAGTAGAGGGCAACACAAGATGATACAACTGCAATGATGAGCAGGAAAAATGCAGCGAGCCGGTCGATGACAAATGAAAGGGAAAATGCCGGGAGAGGTTGGAAGAGAGTGAAATATACTGGTTCACCGTAAAGCAGGATCAAAAGAGAGAGACTTACCAGCAGGATTGATCCAACGATGGTACAGGAAAGTGAGATCGTCCGTACGGATCTCCGGTCCAGCGATGCAGTTAAAATGGGAAAGATTGTGCCGGCTAAAAGAACTATAATTGCAGGAATGAAAAGTTCAACAATCATTCTTCGCCCCCGATGGCCCGGTTCTGCAAATACATGCTCCTAATCAGCAGATAATTACACGTTTTTTCCCCGGTTTCCCGGTTGAATATGGATTGGTTTTTCATGCTCTGCACCAGTATCAGGTATTCTGTTCCGTAGTAAGAGCAGCGGGATCTCGTTTCATCGGGCAGACATCGATTCCCTTGAGATTGCCCATGCAGAACCCGAACCGGTCACGGATTGTTTTTGGCAGATCATTCTCGGCCATGGGATAGAAACCAAGACTTCCATAGAAATCCACCAGTTCAATCTTTGAGTGCATATAGAGGGTCTCCTGTCTGCCGCATTCCTCTATGAGAAGGACCATTACCGAACGGGCAAATCCACGGCGCCGGTATTCGTCCAGAACATAGACAGCATCGACTTCAAGACCATCCGGATGGCGTGAGCACCGTGCAACCCCTATCAGTTTGGAACCCGCAAAAGCAGCAAAGAGGCGGTCGTTGATCCGATCAGCTTTCTGCTGATGGTAGTGGATCCAGAGATCCCGTTCGGCACTGATAAGTTCAGAGGGGGTAAGCTCCCGTACATCCACAGCACCGATAGACTGAACCGGCGAGGCAACGTCACCCTGAAAAAACAAGGCTTTTCCAATCTGAATAAAAAAATCAGGGTTGAATGTGACAAAACCTCCGCTCTCCTCTCCCGCAAGCATATAAAGGGTAAGAAGGGTCTGGTCCTCGCTGAACGGTTCCGGGTCAGTATAAGAGGAAATGATCGGCATACGGCACCTCCACAAAACCAGTTATTCGGGTAGTGATACAATAAGGGTAATCGTCCATTCAGATCATCGTTTGGATGTCAATTTCTTTATGTTACCACTTCAGAGGCATAAAAGCATCTGCCGGATGTCAGGGAAAATCCGGTTTTTTTAAAAAAATGGTCAGACTGCTTATTGAATAGGAACAGGTGATCCCGTCATTTTACAAAAAAATTGCCCTGATGGAAAATCCGACACTAAATATCGATTATCGCGTTTCATGCGCGTAGAGAACATTTTGAGGTTTTTTATAAAAAAAGTGCAAAAAACTGCGGGGTATCCCCCATTTTTATCCTAATCCACAAGTTCAGGAGTAAAAACACAAAATTTAACTATTTTCCGTATGACTGAACACTACGGCAAACTGCCTGAGGCGAGTGTAATGGGGAGTTGCCATCAACTGAGGAGAATGCTATACAATGATCGACAAATTATTACTGGGAAATTATAAGTTCAGGGAATCTGATTTTACCCCGAATATTGACTACTACCGCGAACTGGCATCCAGTCAGCACCCAACGGTGCTCTGGATAGGGTGCTCGGACTCACGACTCCAGACAGGGCATATCACCCAGGCAAAAGCGGGGGAACTGTTCATCCAGAGAAATATCGGGAATATCGTACCAATCCACGACTGGAACTTTGCCACCGTACTGGAATACGCAGTTGTGCACCTCAAAGTTCAGGATGTGGTCATCTGCGGGCATTCAAACTGCGGTGCGATCCGGGCACTCGATAAGGATAGTACTGATTCTTACATACCGCTCTGGCTGAACAACGCCCGTGAGGCAAAAGAGCGGGTGGATAAAAAGATCACTCCCCCGACAACCGTGCTCGAAAAGGAGGAGAGGTACCGCCAGATTGAACTGGAGAACGTGAGACTCCAGATCGAACACCTGCATACATACCCCCTGCTGAAAAAAGCAGTCGAAGAGAAGAGAGTGCAGGTTCACGGCCTCTATTACGATCTTGCTACCGGTGTACTCTCAAGAATTGAATAATTAAAATTCTTTTTCAATCTCTTTTTTTATCCGGTCCAGCGCGATGCGCCCGATACGGGTGAGTTTTTTGTTCACCAGCACGATTGGCAGCGGGGGATAGTCAGTTTCTATAAGATTTTTTACATAATCCGGTACATGATCATCAACCAGCGTGAGCTTGAGCTCCACCCGGCCACCGTACTCGTTTTTGAGTTCTGCAGCCAGTGCATCAAACGCAGACGTAAGTTTACCCGTTGGAAAGCATGCAGAGAGACCACAGGTTCGGTTCTCCTCGCAGGGAAACGGGCAGCACTCAGCATTTTTCAGGCCGATGATCTCTATTTGGATGGTGCCTGCCATACCCGTACTATAGGATATCTGTATTATATCAGGATTGGGAACATGGCAGCAGGGCGCGGTCTGTTCCTCTTCAAAGGGATAGGTAAAACCGACAAATCATGCAAATAAATTCCCGTTTATTACTCGTCGTTTTCCCCATTCCTCAACTCCACGCAGACGTTATTTATCATGATCTCAAATCGGTCAGCCCGGTAAAAAAGGGGTAGTTACATGAACCGTTCAAACCGCTCTTTTGTCACTTTGCAGATTGGGCAGATTTCCGGGGGTTGTTCGCGGGCGCAGAGATACCCGCAGACACTACAACGCCATACCGGGAGTGGCAGGGATAATGCAGGGGCAACCGGGATGGTCTGCACCACTTTCTTTTTACCGCGCTCAGATCGTGGTGGCCGTCGTTCGGGAACGGGTGCTTCCTGCGCTTTGCCTCCGGCTATTGCACTGCTGACATAGAGCGCACAGTAGCAGGCGCCAAAGTCATCAAGATCGGGATCACGGTAATTGCAGGGGCAGATAATATCAAGGTCTTCAACTTTCTTTCCCGAAGCGAGACGGCAGGGGCAGGCACGATACCCATAGCGCTGCTCATTTATCAGCAGCCCCCGTACGAGATTTTTCGTGAAGTCAACATCAGGGTTCAGGAAGTATCCCCCGCCTTCTGCCTCCTTTTTAATGATTATATATATCCGGTCGATCTCTTTTTCCACGATACCTGCCGGATTCATTATTTCAGGGCCTCCCGTATTTCATCTTCACGGAATCCGATAATACTTGTCTTATCTTTGATGACCAGCGTCGGAAATGAACCCTTCAGGTTCCATCTCTCGACCTCATTCATCATATCATCCTGCTCTTTTCCCTCAAGGAGATCCACATAGATATAATTAAATTCTACCCCGAGTGTCCGTAATAATTCTTTTGTCCTCGCACACCACCCGCAGGTACTCAGGGCATACAGCATGATGTTCCCTTTCTTTTTCCCGTTTACGTGTTCGACAACCATGAAAAAACCCCACGCATCCCGTTCATGGAGATTGCTGTAATTACTATATATGTTAGAGGTGTACTTCGACAAGTGGAATGACGGGATTTTTATTCCTGAATAAGGGAAGATGAAGTGGTAGAAATGTTGCACGATACATAAAAAGAGGAGGAGATTTACGTCATATATCATCTCCCGGAGTGGATGAACAGGAGGTTTTTTGATTCTCAACCATAAGGATGAGATAAAAAAATTACATGTTTTTTAAGGACGAGAAAAGGATGAAGAAGAATATCAACGATTCTTCATCATCACAGTGATATCTTCAAGGAGTGCCTGCAGGTCCTCCTCGTGCTCAACTTCCATCTGGAGGATCCCAAGCACGATATGTAACCGGGTCCTTATCTCTGGTCTTTTTCAACAGGCTGTTGTAACTCTTGATGGCGCACTGCTCACCTTTGATGTTCTGTTCGAGCACCTTGATCACATACGGGTCATCGGGAGCATCATAGCCACAGTTCGTGAGTTTATACCAGTCCTGCGGTTTTGTGACCGGTGTTCCTCCCAGCTGGATAATGCGCGTGGTGAGCAGAACTGCATGCCCGAGTTCTTCGGTTGCATGCAGCGTCAGCTCGGCAATAACTGCTTCTTTGTTCGGCCCGCGGACAATCTTTGAGCCGATCCAGTACTGGTAATATGCAAGCCATTCATCGGAAAATGCCTTGTTGAGGATCTTCACGAGATCTTCAACATCGGTATCAACAATCTTTCTTCCAAAGGTTCCCATGTGTTTTTACCTCACATAGTCTTAGAGACATTTGTATATCGACACTTGTCCTTTTTATTCGTATCCGTGCAGGCACCTGTTTTTTAATGGACTCCCCCTCTTTCCGTTATAGGATACTGAAGAATCCTGGGTAGTGCTGGACGATGGATATTTTACGAATTGAGAAACTCCTGGTACCTGCATTATCGTTAATAACTATTCAGGCACATTACATATGGAAATCATGAAGGCGGTTCTGGGTCTCGAAGATGGACAATTTGTTCTAGGGGAGGGATTTGGGGTTGAAGGGGAGTGCTCCGGTGAACTCGTGTTCAATACGCAGATGACCGGGTATATGGAATCCCTTACCGATCCAAGTTATTTCGGTCAGATCCTGATGTTCACTTTTCCCCTCATCGGCAATTATGGCGTTGACCGGCAGAATTTCCAGAACCCTCATGTATGCGCTCTCGGTTGTATAACCAAAGAGATCTGCGAGAAACCCTCTGCCCAGCCTTCAATCCGATCCTTTTTTGAAGAGAACTGTCTCCTTGGCATGAGTGGAGTTGACACCCGTGCACTGACCATCAAGACCCGTGTTCACGGAACAATGCGGGCGGCTCTTGTGGTTGGAAACGATGATGGAGAATATGCAATACAACGGGCCCGCAGAACTCCCTCAATTTCAGATATTGTACCCATCCCGGAAGTCTCCTGTAAAGAGCCATACCACATACATGGCAGCGGAAAACGAATTGCAGTGATTGATCTGGGAATAAAAAAGAATATGATTGCCAGCCTTACAAAGCGGCATGGCGATCTCCATGTCTTTCCCTATGATGTTAATGCCGATCAGGTTCTTGCCTGTAAACCCGATGCACTCTTCATCAGTAACGGGCCCGGTGATCCCAAACAGGCAACGGATGCGATTCAATGTATAAAGGATCTTCTCGGCCAGTTGCCTGTCTTTGGTATATGCATGGGAAATCAGGTCTGTGCATTAGCGCTTGGAGGAGATACTTACAAACTTAAGTTCGGGCACCGGGGCGCCAACCAGCCTGTCCGGTTTAAAGACGGGAGGATTTTTATCACGACCCAGAACCACGGGTTTGCGGTGGATGCACATTCCCTTCCTGAGGGTTGCAGGGTTTCTTACACAAATGTGAATGACGATACCTTAGAAGGATTTGAAAACCAGGACCTTAACCTCACGACAGTCCAGTTCCACCCTGAAGCCCATGGTGGTCCCCGGGATACAGAAGCACACTTTTTCGACGCGATGTTCAGGAGGATATCCTGATGCCCAAAAGGGCAGATATTAAAAAGGTCCTCATGATCGGGTCAGGTCCGATCCAGATCGGGCAGGCTGCAGAATTTGATTTTTCCGGGTCCCAGGCATGCAGGGCACTCCGTGAAGAGGGAATAAACGTCGTCCTTGTCAATTCAAATCCTGCAACAATCATGACAGACCCGGAGATGGCGGATGAAATCTATATCGAACCTCTCCGGGCTGATGTTATCGCAAAAATCATCGAGAAGGAAAAACCGGATGGTATCCTTTCCGGCATGGGG
Source organism: Methanoregula sp. (assembly GCA_026394695.1). Taxonomy (GTDB): domain Archaea; phylum Halobacteriota; class Methanomicrobia; order Methanomicrobiales; family Methanospirillaceae; genus Methanoregula. The sequence continues at coordinate 15,631 of JAPKXT010000227.1, read as the reverse complement.
GGGCAGACCGGTCTTAATCTTACTGTCGAGCTCGCCGAGATGGGAGCGCTTGCGGGTGTGGAGATCCTCGGGACACCCCTCGAGGCAATTTATAAAGGTGAAGATCGGGAGAAATTCCGCGATCTCATGACGGAGATCGGTGAACCGGTCCCAAAAAGCATTATCCTCAATTCGTTAAGCCAGGTCGATGAGGCAATCAAAACCATCGGGTTGCCGGCGGTCGTTCGCCCGGCATATACCCTTGGAGGAGCCGGCGGAGGGATCGGGAAGACAAAAGAGGAGTTGATCCGGATCATCGAACTCGGACTCGCCCGCTCACGGATCCACCAGGTACTCATCGAAGAGAGCGTCCTGGGCTGGAAAGAGCTCGAATTCGAGGTTATGCGCGATGCTGCCGATACCTGCATCATTGTCTGCGGGATGGAAAATGTGGACCCTATGGGCATCCATACCGGAGAAAGTGTGGTTGTTGCTCCGATCCTCACCCTTCGTGACGATGAATTCCAGATGATGCGGAGTGCTGCTATCCATATCATCAGGGCACTCGGTGTGCAGGGGGGCTGCAACGTACAATTCGCGTTCCTTGACGGGGATTACCGGGTCATCGAGGTAAATCCCCGTGTTTCACGTTCATCCGCACTTGCATCAAAAGCAACAGGCTATCCTATCGCCCGGGTAGCAGCAAAGATTGCTATCGGGCTTCGGCTTGATGAGATCACGAATACCGTTACTGGTTGTACTCCTGCATCGTTTGAACCAACCATTGATTATATCGTTGCCAAAGTCCCCCGCTGGCCCTTTGACAAGTTCAAGGGAGCGGACCGGACGCTTACAACTTCGATGAAGAGCACGGGGGAAGTCATGGCGATTGGCCGGACACTCGAGGAAGCCTTCATGAAGGCAAAACGCTCGATTGATACCGATGTCATCTCCCATACAAGCCCAAGCGAGATCCGCATGATCCTCTCGCGGCCGACCGATGAACGGTTCCACTGCCTTTTTGATGCCTTCCGCCAAAATTTTACTCTTGAGGAAGTCACCCAGCTTACCTCTATCCTCCCCTTCTTTTTAGAGAAGATTAAAAACATAGTTGACCTGGAAAAATACCTTGCAGAACACAGTGAAGCTGAGGATATTCTGACAGCAAAAAAATATGGATTCTCTAATACCGAGATTGCACGGATTACCGGAAAACCCTTTGAAGAGATCGAGATAATTGCCGGTCTTCCTTCCTATAAAATGGTGGATACCTGTGCAGCGGAGTTCCCCGCCAGTACACCGTATTTCTATTCTACGTGGGAACCTGGATGCGAGATTATTCCCAGTGACCGACAGAAAGTCCTTATTCTCGGTTCCGGTCCCATCCGCATCGGGCAGGGAATCGAGTTTGATTACTGCACTGTCCACGCAGTCCAGGCGCTGCGCGATGAGGGGGTCGAGGTACACATTGTCAATAACAATCCCGAAACAGTGTCTACGGACTTTGATACGTCAGACCGGCTCTTTTTTGAACCGATGCAGCTCGAAGATGTTGTAAACATCTTAAAAAAAGATTATTATTATGGCGTGATGGTGCAGTTTGGCGGACAGAATGCCGTAAATCTTGCAGTCCCGATTGAAGAAGAGATCAAACGGCTGGGTCTTAAAACCAGAATTCTCGGGACAAGTCCGGATGCTATGGATATTGCAGAGGACCGCGACCGTTTCAGCGTGCTCCTGCATAAACTCAACATTCCCAGTCCGGCGAACAGCTCTGCGTATTCTGAAGGGGATGCCAAGGCTATGGCAGAGCGGATCGGATATCCGGTACTTGTCAGGCCATCGTATGTTCTTGGCGGCAGGGCGATGGAGATCGTTCACGATGAGCATGAACTCGAAACTTACATGAAAGAGGCAGTCCGGGTCAGCAAAAACCATCCGGTGCTCATCGATTCCTTTCTCCAGAATGCCATCGAACTCGATGTTGATGCAGTCTGCGATGGTGAGGAGGTCCTTATCGGGGGTATCATGGAACACATTGAGCAGGCGGGTATTCACTCCGGAGATTCCGCATGCGTTATACCGACCCAGTCGCTCTCTCTGGCGGTTTTGGATACGATACGGGAATATACAAAAAAGATAGCACTCGGGCTTGGGGTGGTGGGACTTGTCAACCTCCAGCTTGCGGTAAAGGATAACGTGGTCTACGTACTCGAAGCAAATCCGCGTGCAAGCCGCACCGTGCCGTTTGTATCAAAGGCCACCGGAATACCAATTGCCAAAATTGCAGCGAAAGTTATGGTAGGAAAGAAACTGCGCGATCTTGGCTATCAGGAGCGTGTGATAGAACACGTTGCAGTCAAAGAGGTGCTGCTTCCCTTCAATAAGCTTGCCGGCGTCGATACCATGCTTGGCCCCGAAATGAAAAGCACCGGTGAAGTGATGGGGATAGATTACGACTTCGGTCTTGCGTTTTACAAGGCATGCATTTCAGCGGATAATGAACTCCCGCTTAAAGGCAATATCTTCATCTCGGTCAATATAGAGCAGAAAGATGAGGTGATCCCGATCGCACGGCAGCTGCGGGATCTCGGGCTCGTGTTATACGGAACTGAAGGAACCGTCGATTACCTGTATGAAGCGGGTGTTGAAGCGCACCTGGTAAGGAAATTACAGGAAGGTTCCCCTAACGTGCTTGATATGATGCGGCATGGCGAGATCCGCCTTATCATCAATACTCCCCAGGACAAGCAATCCCGTCAGGACCACTACCAGATCATGCGATCGGCTGTGGATTTTGGGATCCCGTATATCACTACGCTTCAGGGAGCGCGTGCGGCAGCACTTGCGATTGATGCAATCAAGCGTGAGAAGCTTACCCTCGAACCGCTCAGCCATTATCTGAAGTAAACACGGTATACATTTCCCGAAATCTGTTAATTATACACCATTTTTTCATCATATTTTTTCATAATTATTGCTCATTATCATTCAATAAAACGCTGTGTACACTACACATTAATTGAATATCCTTATATACCGAAATAGCAAAAAATGATGCATGAAGAAAATTTTTGTTGTTCTCGCGATCCTGTTTATCGGGATTCTTCTCGCGGGCTGTACATCCCAGCCTCCAGCACCTGTAGCTACACCCACACCAACCCCAGTTCCAACAACCGTTGTTACAACGGTTCCCCCGACCCCGGTACCAACTACGGCAGTTGTAGTCGTGAACACCACAGCACCCCCGACACCAACTCCGACACCGACCCCGCAGCCAACCGTCACGATTACATTCAATTCTCAAATGACAATAACCCCAGGCACAACAGTATATGTACATGTTGGCGACAAAGTGGTCTGGAAGAACAATGACTATGCGACTGGCTTCCAACATGGTATTATATCCAGTAGTTTTGGGTCAATGGAATCAATTCTCCCTGGAAAGACCTTTAATGTGACCTTTAGCAAAGTTGGCAATTTCGATTACACAACTGCAGGCCAGCCACAACTAGCTGGACAGATTATCGTCATAAAGTAAGTCAGAATCAATAATCGTTCAGGATTAATCAGCCTGAACAACCCTTTTTTATGTTCTTCTGCCCACCAATTCATGTCTCCTCCTTCCGGTAACGCCCGTGTCCTGAACTTCTGCCCTCGAAAATATATGCTTTCACTGCATACCGGAATACCATTACTATCCGGGTGGCGTATCAACCATGGGAAAAGGTACTATAGTTCTTGCATATTCAGGAGGGCTTGACACCTCCATCTGCATCCCGCTCTTAAAGGAACGGTATGATTATGATCGCATCGTCACTGTTGCTGTCCACGTTGGTCAGCGGGATGATGAGATCGATATCGCAACAAAAAAAGGAAAAAAACTTGCGGACCGTCATTATACCATCGATGCCCGGGAAAAATTTGTAAACGAGTACATCTTCCCGGCCATCCGGGCGAATGGATCCTATGAGGGATACCCGATGGGAACCTCTCTTGCCCGCCCCCTCATAGCTGAAGAAGTGGTGAAGGTTGCACACAAGGAGGGCGCAACGGCGATTGCACACGGGTGCACGGGTAAAGGTAACGACCAGCTCAGGTTTGATGTAATTATCCGCGGTGCCGGCCTGGAGGTTGTTGCACCAATCCGCGAGCTGAACCTGACCCGGGACTGGGAGATTGAATATGCACGGCAGCATGACATTCCGGTCCCGGTAAAAAAGGACAAGCCATGGAGCATGGATGAGAACTGCTGGAGCCGGAGCATTGAAGGCGGACTGCTTGAAGATCCTGCCTATCACCCCCCTGAAGAGATCTATCTCTGGACAGTACCGGCACAAAAAGCTCCCGATACACCGGAAAAACTCAGGATTGAATTTAAAGCCGGTATTCCTGTTGCCCTGAACGGGAAGAAACTTGGTGGATATGAATTAATCCAGGACCTGAATGAACGGGCCGGAAAACACGGGATCGGCCGCAATGATATGATTGAAGACCGTATTCTCGGGCTCAAGGCTCGGGAGAATTACGAGCACCCTGCAGCAACGGTTATTCTCCTGGCACATAGGGACCTCGAGGGACTTATCCTGACCCGGCAGGAACTTGCCTTTAAGCGGATGGTTGATGACAAATGGTCCGAACTTGCCTATGAAGGCCTTGTCTACGAACCGCTTTATGCCGCCCTGAATGCCTTCATCAGCACAACCCAGGAGCGGGTGAACGGGAGCGTCGATCTCGAACTCTACAAGGGCAATGTCCGGGTACGTGGCAGGAGTTCTCCTGATGCAATTTATTCCAGTGATCTTGTGTCGTTTGACAGTGCATCCATTGACCAGTGCCACGCGATCGGGGTCTCCCAGTATTTCGGGTTACAGGCGCGACTTGTACATACCCTGAAAAACCAAAAAACCTCAAAAAAGTAAAAATATCTTCAACAAAAAATTAATTTTATTCTATCTTTTTTCCGGCATTCTGACCCGGGGTGCATTCGAATACTTCCCTGATTGAAAGAATGAGGAGCCCTTTTGCCGGATAGTGTGCTCCTTTTTCCTTGATCTGCGCTTTGATCTTCTCATACTCCGGACCGCTGGTCTTTACCGTAACGGTGCCTTTAATCTGGAAACAGCGCCTCTTTTCAGGATCCCAGATATAGAGTGCCATGTGAGGATTTTCTTTGACGTTTGCGAGCGTCTTTACCATGTAATTGTCTCCAATCCAGATGGTATCGTCCGCAACGAGCTGGACGGTTGCAACCGGCGCGACGTTAGGGATAGCATTCTTTGAGGCAGTTGCAGCAGCAAATACTTTTTGCTTGGCAAATACTTCTTTCATTTCCGGAGTAAGTCTGACCATTTTTTCACCTCATTTTACCATACAGGCAAATTGTGCCAAGACCTTCATAGATTCTTTATATACTTATGTTTTGTGTTGCTGGAAAATTATCCTCGTCATGGATTGAGAGGAAAATAGAAACTTATATGGATTAACAATAAAGAAACGGATACTGATGTGCGCCAGTTTTTTTTCCCGCTTTATAAAACCAAAACCGCATATTGTTGAAAGTCCCCCACCCCCGCAGATTGCCCATGGCCCGGGAATGCAGGTCCCTGAATATAAAAACAAGCCTTATTTTATTGTTGCATCCGTAGAGATGGGAAATACTACCACCAAGTGTATCCTTACTGGTGTGAATCTTGAAACCGGGATGTCCTATGTGATACATAAAACAGTAAGTATGAGCCGGGACATCCGCCCTCCAAAACCTGGGGAGACCATATTTGGTGCAACACTTGACGGGACAGAACTTACCCGGGAATCAGTCACCGAGCTTGTCAGGGATACCCTGCTCCAGTGCCACAAAGATGCTCATCTGGATGTGCTAAAAGATCTTGATTTTGTTGTCCGCAGCACAGGAGTCGTTGCCGAGATGGAATCACCGGACCAGATTGGGGATTTTGTCATTGCGCTTGCAAACGGATGCCTGATCGCAGGAGTACCTCCCCGTAAGATGACTCCCCCGATGTCAAAGGAAAACCAGTCACAAAAACTCCAGCCGTTCAGCTTTGCCGACAAGGTTGTATTTGTCGGTGCGGTTGCCGGTGTGATACCTCCTGTTGGTTCGACCGGTGTCGAAATGGTTGCCAATGAAATGGAGGGAGAACTTGCGATGGCGGGAATAAAGGAGGGGGCAAAATGGACTCCTGTTGATTTTCGCAACCCGTGTATTTCTGTTGATTTTGGGACAACACTCGACGGACGCATAACCAGCGATGTTTCTCCTGATAATCCCAACCCGTTTGCAAAGACCGTGGGGAATTTCTGCGGGCTTGCAGGCGCGATCCCGGATGCACTTGTCAGGGGAACCGGCCTTGTGCATGAGCGGACAGGAACCGCACTGGATATCTTTGGTGAACACAGCGTAACCGGAGGATTATTCAGCGGGGGAAACCGTAAGGTTGTAGACGATTATGTAAATCGATGCCACAAGCATATCGATATCCGTATTGTGCCACCTGATCGTGACCGGTTCGGGCGTGTTCCGGTCAATGCCCGGCTTGCCAAAGAATCCGGCATCGCCATGATCGGGTGTGACTGCGGAGTGAACAGTAGTGATCTGCATGAACTGGTTGCCGTTGGATCGGAAATCCATAAAAAATACAATCTTGCAACCCTCAATGAAGTTGTCGACCGTGTCTGCGCTCATATGGCATTGCGGTTGATCGATGTGGCGGTCGAACAGAACCTCGTACCGGAAAATTCCTCAATCGGGTTTACCGGCCGTGCGGCGATTTCCGGCAGAAAACCCGAGTATATCCTTGAGGGGATTATTGAGCGTAACCTCTTTGATGACCCAGTTGACCATCTTGTTTTTGTCGATGACGGGCTTGCCCGGGGCGCGGCACTGATGGGGCGCTGCATGAACTCGCTTGGCATATGCCAGATGATGAACCGTTATATGATATTATTATCCCCCCAGGTGTTCCCCAGAAAATAATTTTGGATATTTTGAATAAATTCGATGTTACCGTTGTTGACAGAAGAGAGAAGATCAAATTTGCCAATATGGAAGGGGATGAACGGGATCTCCTCGCCTTCAGAGGTAAACTTGAGGTAATGCAGAAAGTTGAAACGTATATGCGTGACCAGTTAAACGCATTCGTTGCCGGTAAGTAATAATATCTTTTTAAAAAAAACTTTTTTTTAAGGCACATCGCTGTTTTAAGTGGTTACCGCATGTATTGAGAAGATTACAAATATGGGATCCGATGGGCCTCTACCCCCAAAAACGGACGCCCCCGCGGCAGTCCGAGTGCAGTTTTTATGAGCGTGATCCTTAAAAAAATGTATTACCCAGCGGCAACCCGTTAAAGCGTCGCCGCGACCCTATCAGGGGTGGAACACATCAGAAATGATATTTGATATTATATCTGACCCACATGAGATGACGAAAAAACGGCTCTGTTGAAATCCTAGAGAGAGACAAGCAGTCGCTTTTGGGGGCTCCAGCACATCGTGCTTCCGCCCCCGCCGCTCGGGCATCCCCAAATATTGCGATAATCATCAGAAGGTTGATGGAAAACCCCGACAAAAGAGGGAGTAAGGGGATGCTCCCCTTGGGCTGCCTCCCCCTCTGGGGGAGAGAAGGGGTCACCCTCCTAGCTGTCACAGAGAATAAGCGAATTACAGGAAAAAGAGGATTCCAACAAAGCCGAAAAAACTTTTTTATTTTTTCAGCATCCGGACCAACAACGCTTTTTGTGCATGGAGCCGGTTTTCCGCTTCGTCCCAGACAAGGCTCTGGCCCCCTTCCATCACTTCATCGGCGATCTCCTGGCCGCGGTGTGCCGGGAGACAGTGGAGCACCCGGGCATCAGGAGAGGCATGCCGCATGAGTGCTGCATCCACCGTGTAGTTGCGGAACACCCTTATACGCTCTTCGCGTTCAGCATCATCACCCATGGAAATCCACGTGTCAGTGACGATAACATCCGCATCCTTCACGGCTTGTTCCGGCTTCCTGAGAAGGGTTACTTTCCCGCCAAGGGTGTGCGCCTTCTTCACGATCTCCTCAGCCGGTTCATACCCTTCCGGGGTTGCAACTGTCACGTTCATCCCGGTGAGAACGGTGGAGAGAATCAGCGAATTACAGACATTGTTCCCGTCCCCGACCCAGGCCACACGGAGCTCGCGGGTCGAGCCGAAGTGCTCCTGTATAGTCATGATGTCGGCGAGCAGCTGGCAGGGATGCTCGAGATCGGAGAGTCCATTAATGACGGGAATCGTGGCGTGCCGTGCAAATTCCTCGATGGTACTGTGTTTATAGGCGCGGATCATCAGGCCGGAGACATACCGGGAAGCTGCCCGTGCAGTATCCCGGATCTCTTCGCCCCTCCAGATCTGCATATCGCGAGCATTTAAAAAAAGGGCGTGTCCTCCCAGCTCGTTCATACCGACTTCAAACGAGATGTGCGTCCGGGTGGATGACTTCTCAAAGATCATGGCGAGGTTTTTACCGCGCAGGACATCGTGAACTTTACCCTCTTTTTTTAACGATTTGAGGTGCTCAGCTTCGCACAGGATCTGCCCGAGCTCGTCTTTGCTGATATCAAGAATTGAAAGAAAATCCTTCTTCATCGTAACTCCTTCATGTGGGCAATGCGCTGCTCAAGCAGTGCGCCTGTCCCTATATCGCGACGGTAGTGTACGCGACCTTTGACAGCAGATGCCGATTGTTCCGCACTCCGTTCCGCCTCTTCAAGGGTCGGACCAATACCGACAAACGCAAGTGTCCTTGAGGTCAGGGTTGAGAGTTTTCCCTCGTGTTCTTCAACATTTGCATAATACAGGATTGCTCCGGACGGTGATCCGATCGTAACCGAAGCTCCGGCAATTGCAGCATCCGGATACCCTTCAGGTACGATATATTTGCATACGGTTGCTTTCCGGTCAAAGGTTACGTTTGCAGCAGAAAGCGATCCTCTGGTAAGGTTAACAACGATATCAGAAAGATCGGAAGTGAGCAGGGAGAGCACGTTCATTGCCTCCGGATCACCAAACCGGGCATTGAATTCTATGACCTTCGGGCCTTGTGCGGTATTCATGAACTGGCCGTACAGGATCCCCTTGTAAGGGTGCCCGGTCCTTTCCAGAGCAGCAACGGTGGAATGCATTATCCCAAGCGCTTTTTTATAGTCACTTTTTGAGACAAAGGGAAGCATATGGTCTGGCATCGAATAGGAACCCATGCCCCCGGTGTTCGGGCCGAGATCCCCCTCAAACGCACGTTTATGATCCTGCACAAGCGGCATGGGAACGAGACGGGTACCCTCGACAAACGCCTGCAGGGTAAACTCTTCCCCGATAAGGCGCTCTTCAAGTACAACATTACCGCTCAAAGATTTCACATATGCAATCGCCCCTGCCCGGTCAACCTGCTCTCCCATGATCCGCACACCTTTCCCCCCGGTAAGACCGATTGGTTTTATGGCGAGGTCCCCCTCATGGTCGTTAATGAACGAGATCGCATCTGATGGTGAGTGAAAGACACGGTATTTTGGGCACCCGTCAATAGTGTGCTGCTCCATCATCCCCCGGCAGAACGCTTTGTCCGTCTCAATCCGGGCTGCTGCACGCGTGGGACCCACACAACCAATACCGACAGATTCGAGCTGATCCACAATTCCTGCTTCAAGCGGTGCTTCAGGACCAATAAAGGCATATTCAACACCGGTTTCCTGTGTATACGAAATAATCCGGGGTATGTCAGTCTCCCTGCAGAGCCTGACTCCTTTGGCAATACGGGAGATCCCGGGGTTTTGTTTTGCCATTACAGAAAAAATTTCAGTCTCACTGTTGCAGGCAAGTGCACGGGCTATCGCATGCTCCCTTCCTCCCCCGCCAACAACGAGTATTTTCATATCCAAGTACTCTTGTGCTGAACAATAAAAATGGTTTACTCTTATAAGATCTCGCTGACTTTTACCAGCGGGAGAAGGTGCACGCCCTGTTGCCTGAGCATCTCTCCTGCACCCTGCTCGCGGTCAACAACCGTTACAACACGATCAGCCCGAGCACCCGCAGCCCGAAGGGCACAAATTCCGTAAAGTGCCGATCCTCCTGAGGTTGTAACATCTTCAACAAGTAAGACGTTGGCATCTTTGACCGTGCCGATGATGACATCTTTTTTCCCATGGCTTTTTTCTTCGGCCCGTATGATCGCATAGGGCTTTTTTGAAATGATTGAGGTTGCAACAGCAAGAGGGATACCACCAACAGCAACACCGGCTACTACATCGAATGTGTGTGTGTGTGCAATTGCCGATACAATGGCAACGAGGAGATCCGGGTTGGTGACGGCGGTTTTTACATCAACGTAGTACGGGCTTTTTTTGCCAGAGGCGAGTGTGAATTCGCCAAATTCAATTGCTTTATACTTTAAGAGCAGGTCTGCAATAGTGTTCACCAGGGAACCTCCTTGACACCTATATAATACCCAATAATATTTACTATCCGGTGAAGGACCGGGGTGAGGATCAGGATGATAATAAAAGCCGGGAGGGTCATGTTTGCATAAATCCATGACGGATCAACGACCAGCAGGAGGATCAAAGCTCCCGCCACGAGATCATATTGATCGGCAAACGGCCATTTTGTTCCCCGTTCTTTCCCGAATCTCCGCTTAAAGAAGCTCTTGCATAAATCCCCGAGGAGTGCTCCGGTTGCAAGCAGGGTAATCGACAGATACGTGTGACGGGGCAGGTAATCCAGTCCGTAACTGCCCGTAATCCAGATCTGCACCAACCCAATCCCGATACCGGCCAAAATTCCCATACAAAGACCGCGGATTGTCTTGCCATCGCCAAATACCCGCTTTCCGTCAGAGAAATTCCTCCCCAGATCAATAGGGGTGCCTCCTCCGAAGAGCGCAGCAACCGGGTTGGGGAGATATGCTGGGAGCATTATCCAGACCGCGGAAAGCAATGGCAGCAGGAAAAAATCAACACTAATGATGTAACACTCCAATACCTGTAATAAAGAGCAGGCACAAACATTAAAGTTACTCTGAATGAGATAAATCTGAACAATTGTGCAACGGGTGGACATCAATGCTGATTAAAAAAACTCGGAGTCTTTGCCCTTTATGTAATTCTGCAATTGATGCGGATATCGTGGAAGAAGAGGGAAAGATCTGGCTGGACAGTACGTGCCCCCGGCACGGAAAATTCCATAACCTCTACTGGTCAGATCCGGCATTGTATCACCGGTTCGAACATTACGGTGCAATAGGCACCGGCATTGCAAATCCCCAGAATATTGCTCTTCCTGAAAGCTGCCCTTCTTCCTGTGGATTATGCAACAATCACCATTCGCAAACCCTGCTTGCCAACATCGATCTCACGAACAGGTGCAATCTTGACTGCGATTTCTGTTTTGCCAACGCCCGTGCGTGCGGATTTGAGTACGAACCGGATTATGAGGATATTGTCAGGATGATGACTGTTCTCAGGAATGAAAAACCCGTCCCTGCTCCAGCTGTGCAGTTCTCCGGTGGCGAACCTACGATGCGAAATGATCTGGTGAAGATCATCAGAAAAGCAAAAGAGATGGGATTTCCCCAGGTTCAAATTGCTTCCAACGGTATCCGGATTGCAAACGAACCCGGTTATGCCCAACAGCTCAAAGATTCAGGACTTAGTACTGTCTATCTTCACTTTGATGGCGTCAGCCCCGCAACCAACCCGTTTTTAAAATTCCATGAGAAAGCGATAGAGAATCTCAAAAATGTCCGTCTTGGCGTCGTCCTTGTCCCGACCGTAATTCTGGGGAAGAATGATAACGAACTTGGCGATATCATACGGTTTGCCGTAAAAAATATCTCGGTGATAAGGGGAGTTAACTTCCAGCCGATCGCCTTTACCGGTGCAGCGACTGATGATGACGTCAAAAAATCGCGCATCACGATTCCGGATGTCCTGGCAGATATCGAAGAACAGATGCAGGGGGTTTTAAGAAAGGATGATTTCTACCCGGTCCCCTGTGTACTGCCCTTTTCCGACCTTGTTGAGGCCTATACCGGGCGTCCCCAGGTCAGGTTCACCGCCCACCCTCACTGCGGTGCAGCTACCTATGTCTTTGTCCAGAAAGATGGGACCGTTGTTCCGGTAAACCGGATGGTGGATGTAGAGAAATTCTTTGAATCAATTGAACAGATGGCAGAAAAACTCAGGAAAGGTGGTACCATCAATAAATATGCTGCACTGCTGGAGGGCGTCAAAAACATGCACGATTCCGTTAAGAACGGGGAACAGGGAAACACGACAGAGTTCTGGAAGATTATCGGAAAGACGCTTATCGGGCAGAACTTTGAAGCGCTCAGGGAGTTCCACTGGAATGCACTTTTTATCGGTACCATGCATTTCATGGACCGGTATAATTACGATCTTGATCGTGTCCAGCGGTGTTGCATCCACTATGCGACACCTGACGGAAAACTCATTCCTTTCTGCACCTACAACAGCGGCCCTGTCTATCGTGAACAGGTCTGGAAAAAATACGCGCAATCAAAAGAATAATTAATCTTTTTTCAGGGAAAAGGCAGATCAATCGTTTTTCCGTGCTGCATTGCTATTTTGGCAATCGCTAGGTCCTGGATGGCAAGTCCGGTAGAGTCAAAGATAGTGATGGTCTCCGGGCCTGCCCTTTTTTTCTTTCCGATCACTACTTCACCAAGAGTTCCGGCAATGTCCGTTGCACGGTAAATACCCTGGCTTATCGGTACGTTAATCTCACCGGAATGAATTGCCTGGGCTGGATCATCAACAAAGACCTGGGCACGCATGAGCAGGGCCGGATCAAGTTCCTCTTTTCCGGGAGCATCTGCCCCAATGGCATTGATGTGGGTCCCTTCATGGATCCATTCACTCCTGATAAGGGGGCTTTTAGAGGGGGTTGTGGTAACAAGGACGTCGCAATCGCAGGTGTTTTCCAGGGAGGAAGCATGGCAGGGAAATTCTATAAACCGGTCAGCAAATTTCCGGATGTGTTCTGGAGTACGGCTCCAGATCTTTATCTGCCGGATCTTCAGTTCCCGCGAGATCGCGGTAACCTGCGCTTGTGCCTGCCTGCCCGTACCAATAACACCAAGGATAATCTCTTTTTTGGCAGACAGGTATTTACCGGCAACAGCCCCCGCTGCTCCAGTCCGCATGTCCGTAAGCCTGGTTGCATTAATCACGGCAGTGGGCTGACCACTCTCAATATCCAGAATGATAGTAAGGGCCATCACCGTTGGAAGTCCGTTTTTTGGATTGTCTGGATGGACATTCACAATTTTGACACCGGCAATGGACAGTGAGGGAAGGTATGCCGGCATCGTCCTGAAGTCCCCGTTGGGCAGCGTGATGTATACTTTGGGGGGCATCTGGATGCGTCCCCACCCATGATCAGCGAATGCTGATTCCACGGCCATATTGACCTGCCCGATATCAAGTCCCCATTCGGTATCGGAATAATACTTCATGAGCGATCATCGATCGTGATCTGATTTTAACGTATCTTCCTCCGCAGGAATTTTTTTAGGGAGGAACAACCGGAGGCAGGGAAAAGACAAGGGATTGTATCGAGAAGAAGAGGATAGTAATTGTTTATAGAGCGAAAAAATTATGAATCATCCATTTCTTTGAGGGTTCTTTCAGCAAGTTCCTTCATTCGTGCCGATATTCTGCTTGAGGACGAATAATCGACTTCTTTCATCGCGTTCGCAATCTCGTTTCCCAGTACAAAAATCGCATATTTATGCTCCATCTTGCTCTTGTGCTGCTGGGAGGGTGTGATCTTTAATGCGTTGTACAGGGGAAATTTCAGGTCATGATTCAAGCCTTCAAAGAAAATTTTTATATCATAGAGCATCTGGTGAAGGTTGATCAGTTCCTCTTTATGCATACTTTTACTCCGGACAATAACGTAGTTTTACGAACCATAAATACGTATGCCTGACAGGATATTACGACCCCATTTTTATCAGACGGATCGATAACGGGCGTTTAATGATCCCCTTGAAATCCTTTGCCGCCACGTAGGTAAGTCCCTTCCCCACCAACCGGTCAAGGAGTTTCTGGTCGACAGACCGGTCGACCACAAGCCCGGTAACAGAACTGTCTACGGTCTCGACGCCTTTTTCCACTTCGTCGGATTGCAGTTCTTTTACCAAGGTCAGGTCATCGCTGAGAAACCGGGCAAGTTTTTGTCCTCTCACATCATCGATATGGTCCCTGATCGTGAGCGGTCCGCTTTTCCTTACTTCCCGTGACCGTTTCATTCCTGCAGGATTCTTTCCTTTCCGGTCAGCATCCTCACCATCTTCAGGAATAATTCGTGGGATCCGCAGCTCCTGTGGGAGCTCCGCAGAATCTTCAAAATACTGGTCGCGGATGTATTCAACCGGCACTTTGTTCCGCAGGGTCTTGATAACCTCTTTCCTCGCCATATCTTCAACGCTTTTACCCTTGGGAGAGAACGCAACAAAGTCGATATCGGCAACCTGCAGGAGTTCACGCAGGATCAGCTCGCCCCCGCGGTCACCGTCAAAAAAAGCCGTTGCAGTCTTCTTTTCGCACAAATCCTCTATAATTCTGGGGATGTGCGTTCCCTCAACTGCTACGGCATTTTTTATCCCGTAACGGAGAAGATTCAGCACATCAGCCCTGCCTTCCACGATAATAATGGCATCCGAATCAAGGACATTAGGACCCGCGGGGATCTTCTCGTCTCCTATGGACCCAATCTTTTCTATACGGATGACCTGCCGGACATCATCCAGCAGTTCATCGCTGTCAATAACTCCCTCTTCAAAACGGTCCAGGAGTATCTCTTTTGCACGCTCGACAATCTTTTTCCGTTTGACAACGCGGATATCCTCAATGGATTCAACAGTGACATGTGCAATGCAGGGCCCGACCCGGTCAATCGTTTCAAGGGAGGCGGCAAGGATGGCTGTCTCTGCGCGGTCAAGTGAAGTGGAGATTAAAATCTCTCCTTTTGTCTCGCCCTTTTTGCTGGTTATCTGGACGTCAATACGTCCAACACGCCCTGTCCTCTGGAGATCCCGCAGGTCTAAGTCTTCGCCGAGCAACCCTTCAGTCTGTCCGAAAATGGCACCGACTACGTCAGGTTTCTCGACCACCCCCTCTGCAGTGAGGCTGATGTGAATAAGGTACTTGGTAGTATCTGTTGAATACACGTAAACGCACCCCCATGAATCATACAAATCATGTAATGCCTGATCATAGGTATAAATTATATATTTCATGTAAAATTACTTAAATTGTCCCCTAACGGCAATTCCAGCAGGAAAAACCTGGTACAATTTTTTCTTGTTTTTCTTGTATAATGCAATCACAAAAGAATCAGAAGCGGTGAATAAAAACGGTACTTGAACTGCCGCTGGGGCGTCCCTTTTTGGGGCGGCGACGTTCCCTTGTATTCAGGGGTATAGGGGTATCAGCCCCCATGTCTGCAATCCACTCAATACCTGCGTTACCCCCTCTAAAAACAATGATATTTTGGCTCTGGAGAAATGTTTTTTAAAAATCCTGAATGCTCAACTGGGGTTTCACCCCCGCCGCTTTGTGCTCACCCAAAAATGCGATACCCC
>JAPKXT010000019.1 GCA_026394695.1 Methanoregula sp. | reverse complement strand
AGGAGCAGTTGCGCGACGTGCAGGAGATGATCCCCCGGGAATTTGCGGCGATGAACGCGACTTATGAGTACGGGGATTTTCCGGCGAGGCCTTCGCAACGCGAGTGTATGAGTTGTAAGTTTGCGGAGGTTTGTCCGGATGTGGCGATTGGGAGAAAATAAGAATGGTGGGGTGGATGCTGCGAACTGCAACAGGATAAAAAACGATAAAAAGACTGATTAAATTGGCATTTCGTACTATGATATCCCTATTCGATAATTCCCCTCTTGCTTGGTGTTTTCATTGTGCAGAATTTTTGTTTTTTAAGGAGATTCGTTTCCAGTCTGCACCGCATGAATTCAGTATTTACAATAGGCAAATCAAATTCGGCGTTATGTGCAATGATCGTTG
The DNA here is from genome assembly GCA_026394695.1 of Methanoregula sp. Taxonomy (GTDB): domain Archaea; phylum Halobacteriota; class Methanomicrobia; order Methanomicrobiales; family Methanospirillaceae; genus Methanoregula. The sequence continues at coordinate 9,561 of JAPKXT010000019.1, read as the reverse complement.
TTGCCTTCTCCACATCGGTATTGAATTGCGGGAGAACTTTATGTAATGATACCCCTTCTTTTTTTGCCCGCTCTGTCGTGATTCCATGAATTTTGACAGAGTCCTGGGGGATTACGAAATCTGTCGGATAAATAATAAAACTGTTTACACTTTCACGGATGCCATCGTGATCGTATAATGACCAGGCTAACTGAACAACTCTCGGCCACCTTTCAAAATCATTTGACGCAGATTTTGGTAAACCGGTTGTTTCCGTATCGACAAAAAGAAGCATAATTCTCATTCATGTATAATCATATTTGGTTTTACCTGAAGGATTTCAAGAACCGGGATACCTTTCATAATTGTTATCTCCCATAAACTCAAGGTTCACTTGTTCCAGATCCAACTTCCGGTGAACCCATGCAGCCCATTACCAAGAATATATTCATCAATACGGCATTCTGCAGCACATTAGGATGGAGACTCCGGAAGGGAAAAATCCGGACAGAATTTTCACCAGGTGAATTATTCCGGATGGAGCAGGGAAAAGAGATCGGGAGGCTGGCCCGTGAACGGTATCCTGACGGTATTTTTGTGAATGAAATACGCTCAGAAGCCGCAGCCAAACGTACCCGTGATCTCCTGAAAAAGCCACAAACCGGTGTACTATTCGAAGCGACCTTTCTTGCCGGAAATTACATTGCGAGAGCAGATATTCTTGTCCGGGATGCGAACTTTTGGGAACTTATCGAAGTAAAATCCAGCATTATCGCAAAGGAAGAATTCATCGATGACATAGCTTATACCACGCTGGTTGCACAAGCCGCCGGTTTTTTCCCTTCTGCGATAAGCCTCGTCCTCATCGATAAAAATTATCGTTATGGTATGCCCATCGGGAAGCTATTCGTCAAAACCAATGTTACTGAGCAGGTCATTGAAAAAGTTAAAACATTCCAAACCATTGCTGATTTCATTGATTCCGTATCCAGCACGCCGGTTGAGCCGGAACCACAACTGACATTCAATTGCAGACAATGCGGGGAATTCGCACAATGTCTTGGAAAGGAGATTGAAGCCCACATCTTTGAAATTCCAGGAATACGGCAGAAGGCAGTTAACAAGCTCATTGCCTCGGGTATCACCTCCATCCATGAAATTCCCGATAGTTTTTCCCTGACGGATAACCAGAAACGTGTTGTCGATTGTGTAAAATGCGGCAAACTGCAAATAGATCCAGCTCTTCGTGAAAAATTAGCAGCAATCAGCTGGCCTGCATTTTACCTTGATTTTGAGACAATGATGACTGCAATCCCCCTCTGGCCGGATAGTGCACCCTATGAACAGATCCCAATCCAGTATTCCCTCCATATCTGTGAGAGTACCGGAAAAATCATCCGCCACCGAGATTATCTTGCAGACCCACACCGGGATTGTCGCCGTGAACTTGCCGAGCGGCTTATTGAGGATCTCAAAGGGGAAGGATCGATCATCACCTACAGCAGCTTTGAAAAAACCACCATCTCAAAACTGAGTAAAACATTTCCCGATCTTTCTGATGACCTGCAATCCCTGATTGACCGTATTGTTGATCTCGAACAGTGCATCAAATGCGTTAATCATCCAAAATTCTGCGGAAGAACATCCATTAAGATCGTCCTTCCCGTGCTCGTTCCGGACCTTTCCTATGAAGGGCTGGAGATTGCAGACGGTGATACGGCACTGGTGACGTTTGCAATGATGGCACAGGGAAAGATGGATACCGGTGAGATGGAACGGAAACGTGCAGCCTTATTAGAATATTGTAAGAGGGATACGCTGGCGATGGTCAGGTTGCATGAAGTGCTGCATGAGTTTTGCGGCAGGGAGAAGTGAGTGACGGGGATCTGATCCCCCGGTATCCCCGGTCAAAAGAGACGTGGCTTTTGTATCAGCCGTTATCCGGTTCCTGATCGTTTTCATCCTTCAGCACAACCGTCCGCCACGACACCCTTCCCTCTTCAACCGCTCTTTTAATGAGCGACTCTACCCGGCTCAGTTTTCCCTTTCCCTTCTTTACTTCGACAAGCACGACGCTGATTGCATCGCCCTTCTCATCCTTCGCCTTTGTATACCCGTCAAAGACCACGAAGTCTATCGGGTTGCCGATGAACCGTGCATCGGCAGGGGAGAATGGGAATTCCGGCAGGAGCGGGGCCATCTGCTCGGAGATCCTGCCCTTCAGCGTGGAACGTGAGCGGTTGACGGAATCCTTCCGGATATCGCTCGTGCATTCGAGCTTCCAGCGTTCGAGATCGTTTCTCGCCCGCCCTTCGATTGCGCTGATCTGCTGGCGGAAGAAAAGATATGCGGCGATGAGGCCGAGGAGGAAGGCGATGGCGGGGATCACAAAGTCGGAGAGAGCCATACTAATTCTCCAATGTGAAAGTATAGAAGCAGATAGGAGGTGGGGTGAATATGAGCGGCCCATCTGTGACCGGTTGTGCAGCCGTGGGCCGGTGCCAGGGGTAGCGCCCCGGCTGTCCGGTGTGGTGAGACGGGGCTGGGCTTAAGTGATGAGCGGGAGGGGGCTCTGCTTAGGCGAGAGCGGGGGGGAAGGGATTTTTGGGGGTGCTGTGATCAGGAGGTTTTGAGGAACGACGTGGGATTTAGGCAATCCATGGCGGTGTGATGCGGGCGATTTCCGTCAGTATTTGCACAATAGGTACGAGTTGTGCTTTCGCAGTGGCAGAATTTTTTTAAAAAATGATCTCTTATAATGCATAGTTATCACAGTGAGAAAATCCTGTACATGCAAAAGAATCCAAAGAACCAATAAAATATATATGCCGTTTCCGTAAACACATTCAACTGATAGTGCGATGGATCTGACTCCTACTGCAAAAACCCTGCTCGAAGACCGGTACCTTCTTCCGCAGGAAACTCCTGACGAGCTTTTCAGCAGGGTAGCAGATGCAGTCGATACTCCTAGATCGAAGGATTTCCTTCATGTGATGAAGGAATTATTGTTCATACCCAACTCGCCGACCCTGATGAATGCCGGATCGTCTATCGGCCAGCTTTCCGCATGTTTTGTATTACCGGTAGAAGATTCCCTGCAGGAGATATTTTCCACGCTTGCCACCATGGCACTGATCCACCAGAGTGGCGGAGGTACCGGGTTCTCGTTCAGCCATATCCGTCCGGCCGGTGATGCCGTATCCTCGACCTGCGGGGCGGCAAGCGGCCCGCTCCCGTTCATCCGCGTCTTTGATGAGGCAACCAATGCCGTGAAACAGGGAGGGAAACGGAGAGGGGCAAATATGGCGGTACTTAACAGTTCCCATCCCGATATCATGGACTTTATCAATGCAAAAAACCGGGGCGGCCTATCCAATTTCAACTTTTCCGTCGGCTTCGATGCACATTTTTTCCACTGCCTTGAGCATGGTTCACAGTATGATCTGATCAATCCCCGGGACGGTTCTGTGAAAAACAGCATCGACACCCGCGAACTCTGGCACGCACTTGGCTCGGCAGCGTGGCAATCCGGCGATCCTGGCGTGCTTTTTCTCGATATCATCAACGAAAAAAATACCGTGCCGGGCCTCGGGAGCATTGAAGCAACGAACCCCTGCGGTGAGCAGCCGCTCCTGCCCTTTGAGAGCTGCAACCTGGGGAGCATCAACCTCTCCCGGTGTATCGCAAAGGGGGAACTGGATGATGAACTGGTACGGACCATTACGCGCCAGGGAGTACAGTTCCTTGACGCGGTCATTGATGTTAACAGGTTCCCGGTACCTGAAATCAGGGAAAAAACCCTGCTGACCCGGAAGATCGGGCTTGGCATCATGGGGCTTGCCGACGCGCTTATCCACATGGAGATCCCGTATGAATCAAAAGAAGCGCTCCATTTTGCCGATCGCATGATGGCTCTCGTTTCCCGCGAGGCACATGAAACATCCCGGGAACTGGGTGAGGAGAGGGGTTCGTTTCCCGCGATTGAACAGAGTATCTACTCAGGCGAGATGCGCAATGCCACCGTGATGACCATTGCTCCTACGGGCTCCCTCCATCTCATAGCCGGTACCAGTAGCGGGATCGAGCCCCTGTTTTCCCTTGCCGGCACCCGGCGGATTGGCAACCGTTCGGTCACGATCATTCATCCGCTCTTAAAAAAATATCTCACGTCCCTCAGTTCCGGCAGGGATATCCTTGCACTGGTAAAGCGGACAGGTACGATCAGTTCTGCACCGGTTCCCGAGACCGTGAAGGAGCTCTATAAGACTGCCACGGAGATTTCTCCGGACCACCATATCCGCATGCAGGCGACGGTCCAGAAGCATGTCGACAATGCAGTCTCCAAGACGGTGAATTTACCCGAGCATGCCGGCGTGGACGAGATCCTCCGGATCTTCATGCTCGCCCGCTCCCTTGAATGTAAGGGTGTCACCATCTACCGGTATAATAGTAAGAAAGATCAGGTACTCTCACGGGGCTGCGAAATGTGCCGGGTTGTTGTGTGAACGGAATTTCTGGAAAGCGTTGCCGGATCTCCGGAGATCAAGGCATGCAGAACCGGGCATGTGTCACGACGCCGAGATCCTAACCGTTGGTGACGTATGTCCAGCTTACCCTACCTATCAGTCGTAGATTCCCTCCCTTAATAGCAGCCCCGGCCAACAGACCGGGCACCTTTTCGCGAAAAACCGATCCCTTTATTTCGGAAAAACACATATCTCGCCCCGTTGGGCTGGAGCCGGTGTGTGGCGGGCTCCGAAAAGTGCGCTAATAGACCTTTTTGGATGGGCGATCGTTTGACGAATGGGCTGGAATAGGTAGAAAGTGAAAGGAAGGCCTGTTTTGAGGGTCAAATCGGTAAATTCTCCCGTCAGACATTGACGTGAAATTAGGCGATTAAGTAAAGGGGACAAAAAGCAACGGGGAAAAATTATCGCGGGGCTTTCATCAACCGTTCCATCCGTTCGATGAATTCCCCGGCATCCGCCACAGCTTGCCGGACTTCCTGAACGGTTGGGCGGGCATACTGCAAACGCATCTGTCCAGCGGTAACGTTGCGGGCGGGCACCGGGCGGATCAAGTCCTGTCAGCCCTGCAAAGTCCTGCATGAGTTCATGGACCCGCTCCGTGGTTGCAGTCCGGTTCATTATTTCTGTAGATACGATAATACAAGCATAAAAAATTTCGTCCCGTTTTTTAGCAATGATGAAAAGAGGGCAATCCAATCCGGATCAATCTTTGCCGCAGATCTATTCAGCCGGTGTTATCTTTCGGGCCGGGTACTGGTACATCCTCAAAATGACGCCGGAAAAAGTCCATCATCCGGTCAGGAGGAATTTCCCGAAGGTCCGACGGTGACCCGGACACCACCGACCCGGTAACCGTGAAGTACCGCCCCTGCATATAGAGTTCGACGGATCCTTTTTTCCGGCCCTTCAGTACGAGATGCGAAAGCCCGATTACATGCACCCCGTGACCGGACGGGCTCCATTCCGTATAGGAACCAAGAGATAACGCTTCCTGTACCATGTCACCAGTTGCATGATCGAAATCGATGCCGAATATTCCCTGTCCCAGGACAAACCCGATCCCGTCAAAACCTGCGGATTTTACGGCGTTTTTTGCCTGCTCAAACGTCCCCCATGTGGAGGGGACATTCACGAGTGCGTGACGCTTTTTTCCCATTGCCGGAACATACGGCGGTTTGGTCATCTTCCCGCTCCGCTCTTCATAGTGCCACACAACCCAGCGGTCAAGACGGGTAAGCTGTGCCGGAATATTCTCATAGAGGACGTTCATTGCAGGAGACACCATAAAGGACATTGAGTAAGAATTTCATGGACTACCAGCTAATTCTTCAAGAACTTCGCGATCATCCAGGTCATACCACTGTTTATACGCATCGGCGACAGCAAACATCCGGCTGCTCCGGATGTTCAGACAGACCAGTTGATCCACCTGTTGGGAAACCAGCTCAGCGGATGAAGCAGAGGCTGTGGGGACTGCGACCATGATACGGGCAGGTCGGTGGATGCGGATCCTTTTTACCGCTGCAAGCATCGTGAACCCCGATGCAAGACCGTCGTCTGTCAGGATTACGGTTTTTCCTGCTGGGGAAGGAACTGCCTTTCCTCCGGTAAACCGGGCAACCCTCTCGGTTACATTTTTTCTTGTTTCAGCTATCGCCACATCAACCTCGTGCGCTGAAAGACCGATCGCCGCAGACAACCGTTCATTGATCAGTACCTGCCCGTCCCAGGTTACTGCTCCGAATCCTGATTCAGTACTGCCGGGGATCCGGATCTTTCTGACGATTGCAAGGGACAGGGGTGCACCGAGTGCCATGGCAACTTCCCTACCGATGGGCACACCCCCGGCCGGAATGGCAAGGACCAATGGGTTACGGATGGCGGGAAGTGTTTTTATAAACACTCCCAGTTGTCTTCCCGCATCATGACGGTCGGAAAAAACAAACTTTCGTTCCTGGAGCAGGGGATTATCAATAATGTCACCCATATGCGGTGTTCTGGATCCAATGGCACATAATGATTGCGGTACCAGGAAAAGTGCACCGGGGTATTGACCCGGCTCTCCCGAATTGTACAGGTATCCCGGTGGCTTGTGCAGCGTGACTTCAGTACAGCCAGTGTGTCGGATGGTGGTCCGGAGTGTTGAGAACCAGGGTACTGCAGAACCGGGAATGCATCCCGGCCTATAGGCACTGATCAGCCACATGGGTGCGGGAGCGAACCGACCATGAGAGTCATACACACTCCTCGCACCATATCTCCATCGGAGACTCCATCCTCACGAAGCGGTTTCGATCCCCCAAATATCCCTCATTCGCTAAAACCGCTTTATCGCATTCTTATTTTTTTCTCCGTGCGTCATGTCTCCCCTCATTCTCCTCAATCCGTGCCTTGACGATCTTTGTAACGAGCGATGCGGGAAGCGGATGTTCGGCCGAGAAATGGAGGGTTGTGCTGGAAGTACGATAGGGCTTAAGTTCGCTGCTGAATGTTTCCAGGATCTGTTTACTCACCCCATAGAAACTCAGGTGGTTTTTGAATGCGGCAAAGAAGACCAGGGGTCCGTGATACTTGAACGCCGGGATCAGGTAACTGATACTTTCTTCAGCCATCGGAGCGGCGACCCTGATGATCCTGCGAAGATCTGAGAACGTAGCCCGCTCCTTTTCCGGGACCGACGCGAGGTATTCGTCGACATCTTTTGCCGGGACGGTCTTTGTTGCTTCTTTCATGATGACTCCTAGTAATGAAAAATAACAGGGCAGGTGGAATTTATACTCTCCCAAAACAAAAAACATGCTCTATCGTATCCGAACATTTTTCACCCCGCTCTTCAACTATCCGGTATGACTAAGGGGAGTGAGGGGCCGGGCTGGTACCGTGGTTGTGTGAGGGCCGGACCAGGGGTGGCTGCCACCCCGCAGGAAGGCGGGAATTGATTAGACGTATAGATTGAAAGCAAAAAAATTCTAAAAAAAATTTCTCAAAATCATTTGGGGATTGAGGATTTTTATCAATAAGCTGTAGGGAAAATATGCTTTTCCTGGCTTAAATCAATGATATCCCCGGTATTATCCAAAAGACCAGCGAGATAATTTTTTACCCATTCCTCATTCTCATATTCCTCGAACGGGCGGTATGACCCCTGTATTGTGGAATTCTCTTTATCAAATCGCAGCAATCCCAGGGGAGATCCTCCCTTTTGAACTAACTGATTCAATTCTTGAAGTGGATGCCTTCGTGAACTGAATACAAATTTTGTCTCTTTTTCAAACCCGACAGCAATTGCGACAAGCCAGGCTTTTTTTGCTTCTGTAAGCATTTCATCGACTAATTCAGAAGTTTTTCTCATTTCTCACTCTAGTAGGGGATTGCAGGTCATTGCATAAATAATTCATGAGTACAAATGACAAAATGAACGAAGAGCGGTGGTGGCTTTCAGGTTGGCGATCGCTTGAAATATGAACGGGGTTAGGGAAAAGTGAAAGGAAGTGTCGTTTTTGGGGTAAAACCGGTGAAATCTCTCATCGGACATCGATGTGAAATCTGGCAAGGGGCGGGGACGGGAGTGGTTCCCCCGATCACATCACCAATTATTTTTCCGGAGTGTTACCACCCCCAATACCCCTGCTTACAACCGCTCGCACCGCCGGCCCGCCATCACATGCTCAATCGCAGCCGCACGCCAGACACAGGAGCGGAATAGGCCGGACGAACTCGGGCTGATTGGCGAGGCGCGGGAGGCACTTAGATTGACGAGGCGGGCATCAAGTAGATCACGAGTCCTCAATGTGACACAAGTGACATGGGAATGGATACGAAATTAAAGATTACACGGCTTTGTTGAAACCCTCATAGAAACAAACAATCGCTCTTGGGGGCTCCAGCATTTCGTGCTTCCGCCCCCGCCGCTCGGGCATCCCCCCTATTGCGATAAATCCTGATAAGGTTGAAAAATACTCCGAGAAAAGAAGGGGTCAAGGGGAGGCTCCCCTTGTGCTGCTTCCCCCTCTGGGGGAGAGAGGGGGTCACCCTCCTAGCTGCCGCAGAGAATAAGCGAATTACAGAAAAAAGAGGATTTCAACAGAGCCGATTACACAAAAAAAGCAGGTTTGGTTAACACGGCATCGCAGAGCCGGGAACTCAACCTTCGTACACAAGGGTCATTCCGTCGCGATCAAAGGTGACGGTTGTCGTTCCCTCTTTGGTATTCCCGTGTTTACAGATGACGCACTTCATGATCTTCTCCGTGTATAATTTTCAGACCATGTATCCGGGTCTGGTTCGTATGCTGTGATTACAATAGCTTCACGATCTACATTATTGTATGCCATGACGACGTGAAGCGGGCGATCGTGTACCGTCCCTGCTGAAGCCCGGGGGCTGGGAGGTCTACGAAGCGGTGCAGCCGTGAGTCGGTGACGGGGGTGGTACCCCCATGATCCAGTACGGCAGGGGGGTTCCCCTGTCTGACGCGGGCTTATCGTTAGTTTAAGGATTTCTAAACTTTTTAAAAAACCCTTTCATAACAACAACCACGCCCGTTATGAGGAAAACAGCCCCAAGTAACCCGGTTATAAGCATAGGTAATGCAAAAAAGAGAGCAGCACCCAATATCATTATTAAAATGCCCTCGATAACCGTTATGACCTCTATCTTGTTTACGTACGTCATACTTACCTCCATGTATTGATTTTGTTGTGGAATGCTATTCGCTCAATGCCACAAACTCTCCATCTAACGATAACAGAACAGCATGTATGAGATGACCGTCTGGTATCTTAAGACCCCGAGTCTGATTGTTTTTAGATTATCGCGTTATTAAACCTCCTCGCATGTTCTGCTTCCCCACAAGGGGGCTCCATCCCTATGAGATCTGCTTTTATTTCTTAGCTATAAAGGTTTGTTTACGGGGATAATGCAAAATCCTTAAGATCACCCCCATAGATGCAATCGAAGAGATTTAGTAAAATGGGCGTATATTCCAAAAATAAAAAAAATTGTTATTATTTTCTATTTTACCTGTGCTTTGCCTGCATTTTTGTATCAGCGT
>JAPKXT010000225.1 GCA_026394695.1 Methanoregula sp. | reverse complement strand
TCACTCGTGCCGGAGTAACTGAGGTTTATGCTGCAGAACCGCATCATCAGCAATAATCTCCGCCGCGATCACCGTTGCCGGGAAGCGCCGCATGCCAGATACCCTGCGGTATACGGGTGAATTGGTAAGAATGAGCTCATCTCAAACAGCACAGGATCGCAGAAGAGCTGGACTTGAAAGGAAAATGAGAAAAATTGATAAATTTTTGAAATTAGAACCGGGGTTTCCGGTGTTTCGGCAGGCAATCCCTGCAATAAACTGGCCTGCCCTCGGTTGGCTTGAATGGCACTTCGCATTCCTTACCACAGTCTGAACAGGTTACTTTCGTCATTTCACGTGGACCGGAGTCCCTTGGGCCGCCAAAGTTTCTGGAGCCGCCAAAATTGTTTGATCCAAACATAGTATTACTCATACAGTATAAAACTGTGCAACTATATACGATGCTCAAGCATAAGAACTTCACTATGGTAGCAAGTACCCTTGCGCGGGGATATCCGGAAGCGATGCTGGCGCATTCACAAAAATACTGGCTTTAAAATGGTATTTTGAGTACATATTCTCTCCCTTCATCAGACCCTATGGGATCTACTATAGCAACCCCTTCATGGAATGTGTAGGAGAAGTGCAGGAGAATTTTTTTAACTTTCCGGCCGGGTCTACCTGATTATACAGGTTTTTGTGAATTCTCCGACCTTGCTGATGCAAAGGTGACGGCAGAATACAACTGCCGGGAGTCACCCGAGCGATTATTTCTGGTGATTACTATTGAAATGATCGAGCCATTCCTGACGGAAGCGTATGGGGGCATTACCTGTCTGCACGGTCCGGTGTCAGGCTATTTTTATCTCGTTATAGATCGATACAAGGGAGAGGCTGATCAGGTTCATGGTTGTAGCAGCGTACCACAGGATTAATTCAAAGGGCGTGAGTTTTGTGATCCAGCCTGACCAGAGCATAACGCAGATAATCCCAAATGTCAGGAGTGTATCGACAGCAAGAAAGACCATCGGCTTATGAAAAATACGCCCCGCCTGGGCTATTGTGCAGTATTCAAAGCGTGCCGGGCGGTGAAGAAGATCGAGCGTGGACCGCCCGATATTCATCAGGAGATCCACAGCCGCCCAGGAGATCACCAGCCACCCAAAGAGGGTTAAGAGAAGATCATCCTGTGCCCCCACCCGGACTGCGGTTATACCAAAAAGGAGCTTAAATAAACAGAAGGGAATGCCGATAGTGAAACTCAAAAAAAACGGGCGCTGGAAGAATCTCTGGATGGCATCTGATCCTTTCTCGCATGCGCATCTTTCTTTCTCGTGGGTTTCCGGTGACATGCTTTCGGGAAAAACGGATGATTTTTTAATAAAGTATAGTGTGGCAGCCTGATATTAAGAACCAGAAGATCCCGCCCCTATCATTCGCAATAAAAAACGTATTGAAAAGAGCCAATTACTTTAAGGCATAAAATATACAGGAAATTTTTTAAAAAAATGGTGAACACATTGGGGAATTTTTGACAGACTCTCCGGAAAACCAGCAACGCTCACGCCAAAGTCAGCGCTTGTACTCTCCGCTATCACCGTGATTGCGGCCGATGGCGTGATCGATGAAGAAGAACTCAAATGACCTTGCAAAGATTGTTCGTGGCGATAAGAAATCCATTGATATCGCGATGCAGGTCATGAAGGCAAACCCATTCCCCTGGGTCATTGACCTGGTGGCAAACGTGCTTGATGAGAAGCAGAAGATTGCCACGCTTGCGATCCTGTGCGACCTTGCCATGTCAGATGGTGTGCTTGCCGGTCAGGAAAAGCAGATCCTGCAGATGTACATGGACAAGTTTGGTGTCCCTGAGGCAAAACTTACCCCGATCATCAAGGCGATCGCAATCAAAAACGACTTCTCAATCTTCGCATAATCATTTTTTTACATCATTAGGGAAATTCTTCATTAAATAAAGGGGGAGACAGTGCCTGTCCCCTCCCTTTACCCACCCCTGCGCCTTGCGATATTAGTATTACCTGTTCTGGGGTTATCGCAATTGGGGGCGCCATAGTGGCGGGGGCAAGCCAAAGGCGAAGCCCCTTGGAACGTTATGATTTGGTGTTAAACTGGCAGTAAACCAAAATTCAACAAAAAAATGGGAACTGCATGAGCTATATTCCGGGAATGCAGTATCGCGAACCAAAAATCTTTGTGGGGTTATATCTTTGACTGGTCGTATCCTTTTTTAATCCCTGTTGGATGTGCCTTGGCATTGCCCCTGCTGCTCCGGTAATACTTCCGGTTTTTCTCTGTCGGTGAATCATCCCCAGCACCTGTGGCTGACGGTTGATCCGTATCGGGTTTTATGGCAAGGAAACAATCTACCGGGTTTTTGTCTCCTTCACAGGCTTTGTTTTTAAAATCCTCGCAATCATCGCAGGTTGGCACGTGGGATACCAGCACTCTTGGAAAGTGTGCGGTCCAGAGGTTAGCATCAATCCTGCCTTCACTCAGGAATTTTTGTAGGTGTCGTGCGGTATATTTCATCATAAGTACTGGACAATTGGTTATCTTATCAGTATGCAATGGGGAACAGCTGAACAACCGGTTTACCGTTTCCTCATGAATATATACCCTGCCACGACTGCCAGGATGCAAAATCCCATCCATGGAGGAGATTGCTGTGGGGTTGTCTGGATTGGCACAGGTATCATCGTTATTACGAGTGTTGTCGGTGAGGGACCTGGCGTATCGGTTACTACCGGCGCAGTGGTTGTAGGAATGAATGTGGGGAATTCCGGTGCCTGGGATGTTGGCACTCGTACCGGAAGCCCCCGTTCGACCATAATATTATTTTTCGCTGCAGACTGGGGATTTTCGACCTTGATGGAGAAAGTCCTTGTGGCAGTGGCAGAAGAGGTCCGGAAAGCGACCACTGCACGACCGTCAGCGTCGGTTGTGACAAGGGCATAATAATTCGTGTTTGACATTTCGGGAGTTGAAGGTGCAATATCGTCAAGTATTGTACGACCGTTGCCATTGTTGAACGCATACTGTCCAATCGTGTAGGGTCCGTCCGGTGGGTCCTGCTGAACATTGCTCTGGTATGCGACAATGATCGGGGGCTGGTCTCCGGGTTTACCGGTCATAGTGAATGTCCGGGTCAGCCACACATAGTAAGGAGTGTTGGGCGTCCCGGTTACCGTTACGGTGAAACGCCCCCCGCGGGTTAACGCATCGTTTGAAGTTCCATCAGCTGCCAGCACAGGAATGACTATGGCGGCGATGAAAAAGGTGATCACGAGGACCGTAATGAACGCGGGTTGCTTATCTATCATCATATCTCTCAAAAGATCCCCATTGATTATTTATCTGACATTTTTAATTCCATGGATAAAAGGGTGCCCTGTCAAAAATCAGGAGCAGCAGGTTTTTTTCTGGTCTCCGGTCTATTACCCATTTTTAAAAGGATGTTCTCACACTTCGGCAGAAAGTTTTGTAGTATCAATGATGAGACCGTGGGGGGATATCACTGGGCCTGACAGTTGAAAAAAAATGAGTGTTAAACGACCGACTGTCCACGGGAGCCCGGGTTATTTCTTCACGGTGCCCAGGCATTCAAAGTCGATATAACCGTTGTAGGGATCCGTTTTTAAAAGGCGGACGTGAACCTTCTGGCCAACCCTGAGGCCGTGTTCGCCCCGCATGATCCGGCCCTCTGCAGGTGGTGTGATAAGCCTGACATAGGTCCCTTTCTCCGATGCACCGGTGACTATCGCGTCAAAGAATTTGCCAATCCTGTCCTGGAGGAGCACTGCGGCTGCAGCTTTTCGCATGAAGCGTTCGACTTTTTTGGATCCTTTCTCCCTCCCTGTCAGCCAGGTGGATTGGTCAACGAGGTCTTCGGGTGAATACGGGCTTGGCACCCGGTCGAGAACTGATTTTATGAGCCGCTGAATAATAAGATCGACATAGCGCCTGTTCGGGGCAGTGCCGTGAGTATAGTCGGTGACTGCAAGACCAAAATGGCCATAAGGTGGTTCACCGGGTTCGAGTGTCATGTATTCCCCGGGCCCTATGAGTTTCACGACAGTCAGCGAGAGATCCGGAAAACTTTCAGGGTCTGCTTCTTTTTGGCGGTTGAGGAATGCCGAGAGCGCCTTTGAATCCGGTTCAGCAGGAAGTCTCTCGCCATATGACGCAGCGGTAATGACGATCTCTTCCCAGTATTTGGGCGTACGGACGACTCTTTGGATCATCGGTATGCCGGCTTTTCCCAGGTAGTCCACCGTAGATCCATTGGCTGCGACCATGAACTCCTCGATTATGCTCCGCGCCATGTTCTTCTTCTGGACGACAAGGTCCTTGACCAAACCCTGCTCTACCACCGCATTGGCTTCGATTGTCTCGAGATCAAGCGCTCCTTTTTCCATCCGGTAATTTTTCAGGTGCCGGGCGGCCTCGCTTTGCAGCTGGACCTGTTCTTCCAGGCCAGGTACATCCCTGACGGACCGGGGGATACCTTCAACGCCGTCGAGCCAGTCTCCCACTTCCTCGTAGATGAGTTTTTCCTTGTTGGATACCAGCGCCCGGTAAATATCCCCATGGCGAACGTCCCCTCCAGGCAGTACCGTGTATTCAATAACAATCGCCATGTGGTCCTGACCCGGCAGGAGAGAAGTAATGCCTTTTGACAGTTTGTCAGGCAGCATGGGGAATGTCTCAATGCCGGTATAGACCGAGGTACCGTTATGGGCTGCATACTGGTCGGTCTGCGAATGCTTCTGCACGTACGTGTCAACGTCAGCAATGGCAATCTTTACCTGGATCTCTCCGTTCTGGCCGCGTGTTACAAATTCCATCTGGTCGAGGTCCATGGAATCGGAATTATCAATAGACGACCAGAGAAGCATACGCAGGTCTTTGGTATCTTCCTGGTTGTCCGGGAGTGTTTTTACGTTTATTACAGCGACTTCCCGGAGAACGGAATTTGGGAAAAAGGGTTCAAAACCGTATTTCCTCATCGCATTCCCGGCGATGGCTTTCAGGTCAACGGTGTGGTGGTTATTCATTGTTGATTTTAAAAGATTCGTTTCAGGGTATAAATACCTCTTGGCCAGATTCCTTCGGAGTTTTTTTATTCCCTGTTTTTTGCTGTTGGATTTTGATCGACAGGTTTCCGGGTAGTTCTGAATGTCAGGTGGAAAAAGGGATTTTTTCCCGACTCATCAGGACCACTCCTTCCCGGTTGTGTATCCCGGGTTCCCTTCCCAATTTTTCGTCATTCCTGAATGGTGTCCGGCCCTGATTGCTTCCGGTCCGGCTGGGGGACAATACCGGTGAGCCCGGGGAAAATCACGTTTTAAAAATTAATGCCCTCTTCTCCCGATAACAAAGAGCACCCCGAGCGACAGTACTGCAGCTATACCTTCAAATCCCGGGGTTTTCGCATTCCTTGAAAGGCCTGTACTGTATTCGGAAACCTGTCCTGTAGTGATTGTAATTGAAGTGGTAATGTCCTGGTACCCCTCCATCTTCAGGAC
The DNA here is from genome assembly GCA_026394695.1 of Methanoregula sp. GTDB lineage: Archaea > Halobacteriota > Methanomicrobia > Methanomicrobiales > Methanospirillaceae > Methanoregula. Next base: position 8,529 of record JAPKXT010000225.1, on the reverse strand, counting down.
AATTGAGTGAGCTCCAGAGGAGAGCCCGGGAATCGTTGTGGGGGTTATGCCCTTCATCCCGCCATCGACATACACCTGGGCACCGGGAGGGGATGTGGTTACCGACAGGGAGCCGGATCCCGTGGATTGTTGAGATGTTGTTTGTTCCGGTGACCCGGTCCCGCTGGCAGTTGTGCGGGTTGTTGCTGGCGTTGTTGTGGGGATAAGTACTGCATTCAGCGTTTGTGAATCCGCAGTTACAACAATATTTTTTAACAAATCCTGGTATCCATCAAGTCGTAGTACCACACCATGATTGCCATTGGGAACATTATCGAGCGTGAGTGGTGTGAGACCTTTGATAGCATTGTCCAGGTAAATTGTTGCCCCTGACGGGTTTGAAACAACCGATATCCTGCCAAATGACGGTGTTGGTGTAGGAGTTGGCTGCCCGATCAGGTGGTCGACATTCACGACAGAATACGGGATCACGTTTCCCCGGGAGTCAAGTTCCTGAATTTTGATGATTGTTTTATTTGTTCCCCCAGGGGAACTCAAAGGGACTCGTCCCTGGAGCGAAGCTTTCACTATCACTTCATCCTGGTTTTTGTAGGCCAGTTCAAATCCGCTGATAGTGAGTGTACGTCCACCGGTAACCGGTCGTACATTCTCAATACCATTGACACTGATAGAGTATGACCAGCTGGGGTCTTCAAGTTCGGTAATAAATTGCAAGTCATCATACGAGGGAAAGGCGACCCCGGAAGCTGCATATACGGTGTAGGAAGCGGTTACCTGATCACCAGGATTCATAATTCCCGATGGAGTGATATTTATTGGTGATACAATAAATGCCGATACAGCCTGGACAAGGAAAAATACAACCAGTCCCCCCAATAATAATTTTGAAAATCTCTGCACCACAACCACCTGATTCAATGCAATCTTTTTTAATTATAGTACTATAAAACCCGGAGCCTTTAAAAAAACCTGATACCCGGTATATGTCACCCTATGAGCCTGTCAACCTTTGATTTTTCCCTGAAACGGGATTTGACCGGCATATCACGACTGTCCGTAGCTGTTTGAGCAATACCCCTCTCTTTTACTGACTCTTGTGAATGAGTGAACCAGTCCGTGTGGAGGTCGGTGTTGTAGTGCCGGAGTAATTCACGGAACCATGAATATTCTATGGTGTTCTTGACAGTGATGTTCAGTCAGCAGGAGTCCACAACTCCCCATGGTGTAACGATCATGCAAAAAAGGGGCATTTATTGTTGAGATAAATTCAGCCGATAGTGAACGGCTTTTCGGATTTGATTATACAATTATGATTATTTATTTAATCCGGTGAATTGACAATCCTTTTATACCCCTTTCCTTCCACTGGAACGGACGATATATAAAGTGCCAATTAACCGTAACGCTCAGTATTTATGATTGTTACCCTATGCAATCAGGCAATACAAAGGGAATTGAGATACAGACAGGAAATTATGACATTTCCTACCCGCGAGACAATTTCTTAAATCGTCCATATGAGCCAGAAATCAAAATCCATGAGATTAAATACGTATTTCCAGTAGAAGACATGGGGTTGATAATGGCCGAACGTGTTTGATGTAAAATAAAGGGAATCTCCTGTTGTAACACCAGGACCAAAGAAGGATTTACGGGATAAAAAAAATAAAAAAAGCATATTCAGATTGCGATTTTTTAAAGTTAGGGTATCGTGGTACAGATTGATGTTCAATACTCGGGATTTTTTATCTCTCCCCACCTTTTTCACTTTCACGCTTCATTTGCCATGCCTTCATATCCCCGTGGTTGTCACTCTGGAATATGGTAGCACAAACGATAGTGATGGAAAATACAGCGGATTCAAATGGTCAGAAACTGGTTCAGGTCCGACAGAAGATTAAGGATGTGTTTGGCGGGGAGTGTACTATGAAAGACGATGTGCTGGTAAAACGCTATGCGATGACCAGCGATGGGGAATTGATCATGATATTGAGATAACCTCTTTTTGCCCTCGAACAGTACCTGCCCGTGCATAGCCGCACATCCCTAAGAGGGTTATCAATGAAGGGCTACCTGTTCCGTATCCGGTGCTGCTCGAGGAGGCCGTTATAATAAACCATGACGGTGATCTCCTCACCCTGGTTGAACCGCCTTACCTGGTCATCGTATACTTTCTGCACGTGCCGGAGCCGGTGACGGGCAAAATAATCCTGTATAAAAATCAGGAACCCAATCTCCTGCATAAGATACGCCTCCTCATACTCTTTTGTTTCGCTGGCAATAGCAAGGCAATCCTCTTCTGGAATATCGGTGTTATATTCACCATGTTCATCGAGCCCGGAGACCTGGCGCCAGTCCACCTTACCTTTTTCATCGGGTTCGCGGTGGAGCATATAGGGGTAGATACGGCAGATGGAAAACCGGCGATCATAGATCCGGCACCGTCCGTTCTTGAGAAAATAGCACGAACCTGCTTTATCATCCTGAACCAGAAGCGCGTAACCTGAGACATAGAACATGCCATTCTGGTCACAGAATTCAGCGTATGGCGCCGGTTCAAGTGCACGGGGATCGATCTCTTTTACCGCTGCAGTATCCCGGTCGAGTAAAAAAACGTGGCCGTTAAATGCGCTCGTGCAGCACTTTGCACAGAAACTGCACCGGAATCCAACGTCTTTAACAATAGCAGCGAGGCGCTCGGCTGGATACGCACGAAGTTCGGTAAGTTCCTGTCTGACTGCATGTATCCGGGCCGGAATAGGGAGGAGGGAAATTACCATCACCACGTTAAAATCAGTGTGTAGTTGTGGTGGCACACCTTATTGCTTTTGTGACGGTATGCTGCTGCGATATTCGTTCCTGTAGTGCTCTCTTGAAATTACTCGTCCGTGCAAAGACCGCAATCACGCACAGCATTTTTGTCTATTCGGGATGATAGTATTCCTTATGGAACCGGTCCGAAACCTTGTGCGCAGCGTTGAGATTGATGCGGGAAAGGTCCGGTATACCCTGAACCTGTATCATGAAGATTTTTCTGCACTCTATCCCGGGATGATCCGGTATTCAGTTATCGTCATGTCGGGAGAGCAGGCAATTGCTGTTTTCCGTACCAATTCATTCGAGTACTCCCCGCTTGTCCCGCTTGCTGCAGAGACCATATCGGTGCAGACTGTGGATGAATGGGAACGTGAAATCCGGAATAATCCAACAGGTTTTCTTCTGAACCACCGGCAGGTAGTAACGGAACACCCGGTAGTGACGACATCGGATCTTGTCATTATCCAGGGAAGCCCCCGGGGAGATGGGAACTGCAGCATCCTTGCCGGTTGGGCCGTTGATGCAGCACACGAACTTGGCAGGACCGCACAGGTTATCTATCCCCATGACATGGACATCCGGTGCTGCATCGGGTGCTACCAGTGTTACAATACCGGTTCCTGTGTCTTTGATGACGATATGGGGAGTATCATCAGTGCGATACGGGGGGCATCGCTTCTTGTTGTATGTTCTCCCGTTTACACCAATACGGTTCCGGGAGGGCTCAAGCTGGTAATCGACCGGTGCCAGGCATACCATGCGGAGCGGATAGTATCTGGCGGGCGGACGGGACAAAAAGGACTGGTGTTTTCCGTCGCGGGAAGGAAAGGAGAGGAGAACTTCACCTGCATCACCCGCGTTATTTCGGCATTTTTGAGAAATCTTGGTATCGACCCGGTGGGGGAGATCCTGATTGACCGTGTGGATGCGATACGGGATATCCGGACTATTCCCGGCATGGAGCAAAATGTGAAGATAAAAGTAAAACAGCATCTGGTTAAGGAAAAGTAACCGGAAACTCAATGATCCAGCACAAGGTTGTGAGTAAAAAAGGATTTTTTAGTATAAGGATTTAGTTGTAAGTCCTGAACGGTACGTAATCATCGAAGATCTTTACTTTCTCTCCTTGAGGATTCGTTGCCCAGACCTCGACTCTGTTAACATTTCCCATTTGAGATGTAACCGGTAATGATACAGATTTTCCGACAGAGAGTGGCTTGGCAATTATACCATTTTCGACGATACCGTCAGGCCTGGTGACCCTGACATCAACCTGCAGGATAAAATTGAGACCTTTGCCTCCTTGGACGGTAGCGATGATCTGCGGGTCGATTGATTCACCGTTGCCACGCACCTGGACGTCCAGGCTCCAGATTTCGGGCAGGGTCTGTGTAGGTCCTGGTGTTGAGGAAACCGATGTCGGGGTTGGCGTTGGTGTCGAGGGGACAGTTGTTGCAACCGGTGTAGGTGTTGGTGTTACCGGCGGCGTTGCAGGTTGTGTACATCCGGCTGCGAGTATGAGGACAATGCAGAGCAAACCCGCAGATGCAATTATCAATGACTTGTTCATACCGGATAGTTTCCCGGGTGGGTATTTGATGGTTGTGTTCGCTGGTGCAAAACGGATCTTGGCAAAATCCCCGTATTCAATGATATCCCGTGGATGTTGAAAATAAAAAACCAGATAAAAAAATGAGGGATACGGGGTTATGCACGTTTCCCGGATGCCGGTTCGATCCCGGTCGGCTGATTTCGGATCGTCCGCTCTTTCATGATGGTATAAACATCGGTCGCATGTTCCCGGGGGATCTCGACAAAGGAGTAGGAGTCAAGAATCCTGATCGCCCCGATGGCCTTTCCGGGAATCCCTGTTTCACCTGCAATAGCCCCGACGATATCTTTTGGTGCGACTTTGTGGATCCTCCCCACTCCCAAAAAGAACCTGACCATACCGGGCTCTGCGCCAGTATCTGCAAAATCCACCTCTTCGCGTTTTTCAGGTGCCTCCTCGGTGCCTTGTTCCATCTGTAACTTGAGGAGTGCAGCTGCGATATCAATGGTACTGTGGTCACCTTCGGTTTCCTGTTCGATGATGCGGATATAGGTCTCCATTCCTCCCGCTTTTATCGTTTCACGCACTTTTTCAAGCATCGTGCGGGTTCGTGTTTCTGCCACGTCACTCTGTGTAGGAATGGGCATGCGGGGGATCTGGATTTTTGCGTAATGCTGGATCTCACGGAGTTTGGTAAAATCCTTGGGAGCGACAAAGGTTATTGCCCTGCCACTCTTCCCGGCCCTGCCAGTCCGGCCAATGCGGTGGACATAGTATTCCACATCCTGCGGGACATCGAAGTTAATGACCAAGTCGACGTCTTCTACATCAATGCCGCGTGCCGCGACATCGGTAGCGATCAGGATTTCGATGGTACCTTTCCGGAATCCGCCCATCACCCGGTCGCGCTGCGACTGTTTGAGGTCCCCGTGAAGTTCCTCGGCGCGATATCCCCGTGCTTTTACCTTCCCGGCGAGTTCTTCTGCCCTGCGCTTGGTGTTGCAGAAGATGATCAGGAGGTGCGGGTCGGTGATATCGATCAGCCGGCAGAGCACGTCGAGTTTTTCGCGCTCTTTGACCTCGATATACGATTGTTCCGTCTGGGGCACGGTCAGTTCAGCATACTCCACCCGGACGAACTCGGGTTTGTTCATGAAACGTTTGGAGATATCGATAATCGGTTGTGGCATCGTCGCTGAGAAGAGAAGAGTCTGACGTTTTTGTGGGATCTTTTTGAGAATCAGTTCGATATCGTCACGGAATCCCATGTCAAGCATCTGGTCAGCTTCGTCAAGGACTACGGTTGAAACCTCATCGAGGGATAGGGTACGGCGCCTCAGGTGGTCCATTACCCGTCCTGGCGTGCCAATTACGATATGGACGCCGGTATGGAGTGCGCGTAGCTGGCGGTCGATTGGCTGTCCGCCATAGACCGGAAGAACCGTGATACGCGGGAGATGTGCGAGGAGTTCAGAGAACTCCTCTGCTATCTGGATCGCGAGTTCGCGGGTTGGACAAAGAACAATTGCCTGGACTGTACGGTGTGATGCATCAATCTTCTCAATAAGCGGAATGCCGAATGCGGCTGTCTTTCCTGTGCCTGTTTGTGCCTGGGCGGTTACGTCACGCCCGGACTGGATGAGGGGAATGGCGAGTGCCTGTATGGGTGTGGGCTCTTCAAAGCCCATATCTTCTATCGCTTTACCGATCTCACGCGACAGGTGAAAATCGGAGAATTGTATACGAGTATTCATATCGCTATCCTATTTGGCGTGAGGGCTCTTAAGATGGTGCCATGAGGCTGACAGGGTTGTAGCTGATGAACCGCGTCCTGCAATTTATTATCTGTTCACAGGAGAATGGATTACTATAACGGTGAGAGAAATGAAGGTTGTCGCGTTCAGCGGGAGTGCACGCAAAGATGGGAACACAGCGATTCTTGTCAATGCGGTGTTTAAGGAATTGAAAAAAGCAGGGATCAAAACCGAGCTTGTGCAGCTTGCGGGGAAGAAGATACGGGGATGCATTGCGTGCATGAAGTGTTTTGAGAACCAGGACAAGCGGTGCGCGCTGAAAGGGGATGTGCTGAATAACTGCATAGAAAAGATGCTGGAGGCAGACGGGATCATTCTTGCCTCGCCGACCTATTTCTCGGATGTATCCGCAGAGATGAAAGCGCTTATCGACCGGTCGGGATTTGTGGCAAAAGCCAACCAGGACATGTTCAGACGGAAGGTTGGGGCAGGTGTGATCGCGGTGCGCCGCGGGGGTGCGATCCATGCATTCGACACCCTCAACCACTTCTTCTTCATCAACCAGATGATCGTGCCGGGCTCATCGTACTGGAACATCGGCATCGGGCTTGCACCCGGTGATGTGAGCAGTGACGATGAAGGAATGATGACCATGAGGACACTCGGTGCCAACATGGCGTGGCTGATGAAAAAAATCCAGGAATAATTTCTCTGTTCAGATATCAATGGTCTGGTCATCGGTTGCCACAACCAGACCCGGGAATTTTTTCTCAAATCGTTTTTGTACTTCGCGTCGATCGTCAAGAGTTCTGTACACTTCTGCACCAAAATGCGAAAGGGCAAGACATTTTGCATGTGCTTCTTTTGCAATCCGGATGGCATTCTCAGGGTTGAGATGCGGCCACCCCGGGCTTTCCTGCCCGGGTTTCAATCCGCATTCGGTAATCAGAAGATCTGCATCCCGGGCGAGAGTAACTGCATTTTCGCAGAAACCAGTGTCTGTACAATAGGCTACTACCTTCTTATCAAGGGTCAGCCGGTACCCGAAACAGGGTGCCGGGTGTACGAGCGGGAGGCACGCAACCGGGAACTGGAGGGTATGCTCTCCTTCTTCAAGTTCCACAAACCTGACGGGGTACGGAAGTTGTGTGAACGGGACAGTGAACGGCTCTGCAACAAACCTGTTCAGGACTGCAGTAGTTCCAATTTGTCCACAGATGGTCAGTCCTTTCGGGAATTTGAATTTAACAAGCGTATGCAGCCCCGCTATATGGTCAATATGAAAATGGCTGATGAAAAGGTATGCGGGCTTATCCTGGGTGATATAGCGGTCCGCTTTTGCGATACCATTGCCTGCATCAAGGATGATATCATACTCTTCGGATTGGATCAGGACTGAGCATGTATTACCGGTCACGGTGTCGTACCAGCCGTTCGTCCCCAGAAAGGTAATCTTCATGGTTACAGGGTTGTTGTTCGCAGGTCAAAAACGTTCAGATATGCCTGATCCCCTTTTCATCCTTACACAAAGAAGTTGTTATATTATATTCAACAGAGAATGTTCTATTATGAAACAAAAAGGCGTTTTTACCCTTGTTGCAGTGCTGTTCCTCTGCTTGATTTGTGTTCCCGTGGGAGCGATCCTGCTGGAAGTGACGGTCAAAGGACCGGTAGCGACCATCAACCCGCCAACAAATACTCTCACGATTAACAACCCGCTCCAGTACGGGTGCAGTTACCCGACAACAGGTGTACCGGTCTGTTCCTATACTCCGATCAACAAGTCCGCGCTTACCGGTACAGTACCGGATGCGGCTGCATTTACGGTCTTTAAAGTCGGCGATCCGGTTGTTGCGACCAGCGTTGGCGGTCCGGGTGAAACGTGGATTACGCTTGCAAAGTTGTTCGGCTCACGGCCCAACGAAGAGCTGGTGACCGATATAGTTGGTGATATAGGAACGATTCCGACCCCGCTCATCGGCAATTACACTCTGGACGCAACAACTGTCCCGAATTGTTCGGCATGTGCGGGCACCACGTGCACAGCTACATCAGCCACCGTGATAGTAAAAAGCGAGGGAAATGGAGTCCTGGAAAGGACACTCATGCCCGGGGAATCACTCAGCTATAATGGAAGGAACGATGGTTCGAGTGTTTACGTCAAGTTTGTCAAAGGACAGGCATTATCCACCACATGCCCGGGTAATGCCGGTATGACCGGGTCTCAGGCAATCTCTGTTTATGTAGTCAAAGTAGTACCACCCATCAGTTCAGCGCAGATAAATATCCGGACAGCAACCACCACCCGGCCCGAAGAGGCGCGGACACCACTGCCTCCGACTGCTTCCACCCCAATCCCGACTACGAAATCCGGCATGCTGCCGCTCGCTGCGATCGGGGCGATCG
>JAPKXT010000188.1 GCA_026394695.1 Methanoregula sp. | reverse complement strand
AGGTAATGCGCATCAGTTTGCAGTAAATACAATATGCGCAGTTGCGGCCATGGTGTTTTCTTTTGTAATGACGTATGGGATAGCGATTGTTATCGATCGTACACTCGGGATGCGAGTCACGGAAGATGAAGAGTATGTTGGCCTGGATATCTGCCAGCATGGTGAGCGCGCCTGATATTTTTTTCTTTTTTTCCATAATCTTCATTGATTACCTTCTGTAATATGTGCGAAAATGATATTGCAACAATAGTTAAGTTTTTAAACATAGGAATGTAACTTCCTTCCTGTAAATTATTCAAAAATTCAAACAAATTTATCATGTCCAAAAATTACCAAGATGACTGCCACAAACCAGGTTTCTCAAATTTCCCGGACTTTCTATCCGGCATTGGAGTCTGGAAACGGTTCTCTGGTGACTGATTTGGATTTATCTAAAAAGGCATTCTGATCCATGGGATCAACTGTATCGCGGTTCCGGATGCATATCTGAAAAACTAGGTGAAGAAAATGGCAATTGATACTGGAGCAACAGCATGGATCCTTGCCTCAACGGCGCTTGTCATGATCATGACGCCGGGGGTAGGATTATTCTATGGTGGCTTGGTACGCAGGAAAAACTTTATATCAATGATTACCCTGTCGTTCGTCGCTTTCGCACTGGTAAGCATCCAGTGGGTACTTATCGGGTACTCTCTGGCTTTTGGTCCTGATGTTGGTGGATTTATCGGCAATCTGCAGAACCTGGGACTGAATGGTGTCGGTATGGAGCCCGGCCCGTACAGTGCCGCAATTCCTGGTTTGCTGTACATGGTATTCCAGCTCGTTTTTGCGACTGTTACGATGGCAATCGTTACATCAGGTTTTGCAGAGCGGATAAAGTTCAGTTCATATCTCATATTTGCACTTCTCTGGACAACCATCGTCTACGATCCCCTTGCCCACTGGGTATGGGGTGGTGGCTGGGCATCCCAATTCGGTGCGATTGACTTTGCCGGTGGAACGGTAGTCCACATCAGTTCAGGGTTTGCAGCGCTGGCACTGGCTCTCGTAATTGGTAACCGTGTCGGCTTTGGTAAATATGCATTGGAACCGGCAAATATTCCGTGGTCGATCCTGGGTGCAGCACTCCTGTGGTTTGGCTGGTTTGGATTTAACTCAGGCAGTGCAATAGCCGCAAACGGACTTGCTGCAAGTGCGTTTGTCACAACAAATACAGCAGCAGCTGCAGGAGCACTGACATGGATGCTGGTCAGCTGGGCACACGGTGGCAAACCAAGCTCGCTAGGGTTTGTCAGTGGTGGAGTCGTCGGGCTTGTAGCGATCACTCCGGCAGCCGGGTATGTGACGCCGATGGCATCCATTGTCATAGGTGCTGTCGCCGGTGTGCTCTGTTACAGTGCCATGCTCTACCGGCAAAAGAAAGGTATGGATGAAAGTCTCGACGCCTGGGCATGCCACGGAGTCGGTGGTCTGTGGGGGGCACTCGCAACAGGTATCTTCGCAGCAGCTGCGGTCAACGGAGCATCAGGTCTTCTTGAAGGTAATGTTCACCAGTTCATCGCAAATGCAACAGGAGCATTCGCAGCACTTATCTATGCGTTTGTAGTAACCTACATCCTTGCAGTGATCATTGACAAAACTATCGGTCTGCGGGTCACTGAGGAAGAAGAGTATGTCGGCCTTGACATCTCCCAACATGGGGAGCGATGCTAATTCTGGAGAAATTACTATGAAAATGGTAAAAGCAATTATCAAACCTGAACGATTCGAGTTTGTAAAAAAAGCGCTTGAAGAAAAAGGATTTGTCAGCATGACAATGACCGAAGTTAAAGGCAGAGGTGAACAGAAAGGAATTACTCTCGAGTACCGCGGCGGTCTGATGACCGTTGATTTCCTGCCAAAAATTCAGTTGGAGATTGTAGTCAGGGACACTGATCTCGATAACATTGTAGCAACAATCACTGGAGCGGCCCGAACGGGAAAGATCGGTGATGGCAAAATATTCATCATGCCGGTCGAAACCTCTATCAGGATCCGCACAGGAGAGATGGAGACATAAGAATTAAAAACACCCTGCAACTTCATAATATTTTTTTTAGTTTTAATGATCCCTTTTACCTGGAATCATAAAAGAGGATTTTATTAAAAAATGTATTCCCGGCTTTTGTATATAAAATCCGATACAAATCCATTGAATTTTTTTAAAATAAACAGAACTGAATGGAAATAATTTAGAAATTAACTATTTTAACATATTCACAGTCAATTATGTATTATTTAAAAAAAATAGATCAAATATCATACAAAATACGCAACTTCTGTTCAATATGTGGTGAAATAGGGTAAAGTCCCGGTAAAGTGAATGTTCCGGTATCCCTTTTCACTGACTGCTCGATGTCCTCATCACTGATCCCATGTTTATGGTGATCCACCAGTTCATGGAAAAATACCTTGCCCCCACCATGCACTATCCTGCACAGGTAGTTGCACTCATCACCCGCTCTGATATAATAATATGACGAGCCAATCAAGGAATTGCGATAGTCCTGCAATTGTTCCAGGATGAGCGGATATTCAGGTTCCGATGCATCCGGCATAATATATGGTGGCAGTGGAGCCAAGCCGGTTATTTTTTTTGCTTTTGGCATTTTTCAAAGACCCCCCGATTTTCACTCCCTTGCCATAGGCATGTGCATGTGGCTAAGGTACGAAGGCAATATCTTTCTATGTTATATATAGTTTCTTATTAGAATGATAATTATGTGAAAACAAGACGCAAAGCAGATTGTTATCTACTTTGGAAACGGATTTTTACTCTGCAATTATGATCCCGTGGCTGAATTCCAATTTCAAAAACTTTAAACCAACCGCAATAATCGCTCTTAATGCCACGAGGCACATGAACCAGGTTGAACGCAAAAAACTTTTTTCTCCGGACATCGAACCGATGCGAACTGCCGAAGGCAGGTGGTTTGAGGCAATCGTCTATGAGATGTTTTTGGATATCGCAAAGAGATCAGACCGTATCAGGTTCCTTGCCATGAAAGGAGCAGATGCACCAAAAAAACGCGATGAGGTTCGCATCGGGCAGAATGGTCTCTATTACTCAAAGTATGGCGACATCACCGTGAGGGGAAACGGACAGGATCTTGCTGAGTTCGATATGCTGCTGGTTGATGCGGACAATCATGTCGCATTTGCCGAGGTTATCACATCTCCAGCTGACTTAAAAGAGTTTGAGCAGGAGATTGCCTATAAGAAAAAATTACTCGGGTACCTGTACAACCAGAAAACCACACCTTTCCTGCTGGTCTCATCATTTGATCTCTCCAATTACTCTGTTGTAAAACGTCTTGCAAAGGACAGGACAAATGCGATTATCAACACAAGTTCCTGCGAACAGATCAAGTCACTTGTCAAGCACTATCGCCCGCGAATCCTGTATAACAAACCGGAGGACCACAATAAACTTATTCGCGCAACAGATATTCCGGTAAAAAACCCGTTTGATTATAAGCGTTACCATGATGAAGTGCGTAACCGGATATTTTCAGAGATTGCTAAAGATGAAATAAAAAAAGACATAAAAAACGATTCCAAAAAATTCCCTGAAATTACGGATAAGACCGGACAACTAGTGAAAAAAGTACTTTACGGGGCAATGTACCCGCAGGCAATCAAATCGCTCTGCGATACTTACGGACTCACGGTCAAAGGAAAAAAACTGGATTTTGTAGATTTTTTCAAATATTATTCAAAGGCCGTAATTGCAACGGACCTCCCGGGATACGAGTTGATTATCTATCTCAGGTACCACCAGAAAAAAGAATACCACAAGATGGTGCAGGCTAAGGACGGGCATTTCAAGTTCGAGCGTCCGACTCCTCCAAAAGTCGGTTTTTTTCTCTGGCTTGAGGCACTTCAGCCAACGCTCGGTGTGAAGATCACGCAGGATCTGCTGGAGACGTTCAGTATTACGGCGAAGGCACGGAAATAATCCTGCGGTTTTTTTAACATCACGTACGCAACTCAGAGGATCTTTTCCCTAGGAAAAATAAAAAAATTTCCGGTTTTGGGAAAAAAAGGGGGGGGTAGCCCTTTGAAAATGTACCAATCCTTGTTTACTCAGTCGAGCAGAGCACCCATTGCCTCATCGTAACGTGCACTCATGACATAGTCAATACCGGAAACATCTGCTGCTTCCGGCGTGAGTGCCATGAGGTCATCGCGTGACATGGTCGAGAGCCGGAAGTTCCTGCTGCCTGCCATGAGCTGCTGGAGTCCGGTCTTAAACTTCTGCGTGTACGTGTAGATACCGACCGCGCCCATTGGTATCTCCTTTACGCGTGCACCGTATTTCTCCTTGAGCTCTTCGTAACAGACAAAAATCTCCTCGATATTGTTTCCATACTTCGAAACAGTCTTGGGAAGATCGCCTTCTTTGATCCACTTCTCGATGTTCTTACCGACAAAGCCGGGGATCATGAGACCGCGACCCATGCAGACCGCCTTAACGTACGGGCTCCCCATCGCGAGCGCCTTGAAGACGCCGGGCTCATCGGAGAAACCTCCAGCGAATGCAAGATCCGGAACCCGCATGCCTTTCTTTGTTAGTTTGCCGGCAAACTCATATGCCATTGAATGGAGGTAGAATGACGGAATACCCCATTCGTTCATCATAGGCCATGGGCTCATGCCGGTACCGCCAGGAGCACCGTCAATCGTGAGCAGGTCGATCTTAGCTTCGGAACAATAGCGGAGTGCCATGGCCAGTTCAACCATGGAGTACGCACCGGTCTTTAACGTGACCCGCTTGAAGCCGATGTCGCGCAGCCGGTCGATCTCTTCCATGAACCCTTCCTTGGTGACAAAACCAAGGCGTGAGTGACGCTCGAACTCTTTTATCGCGCCTGCCTTGAATGCTGCCTGGTTCTCTTTTAAGGTCGGATCCGGGAGAACGATATACCCGCGCCGCTTCAGCTCGATTGCCCGCTCAAGCGATTTGACCTTGATTTCGCCGCCGATGCACTTGGCACCCTGTCCCCACTTGAGCTCGATGGTGTCCAGATTATGTTTGCTTGCGACATACTCCGCGGTTCCAAGCCGGGTGTCTTCAACATTCATCTGGACGAGAATCTCTCCATAGCCATCGTAGAATTTCTTATAGACGTTAATACGTCGATCCATCTCGGGAGACTCGATAACTTTACCCTTGTTATCACGCTTCAGGCCCGGATCAATTCCACAGACGTTTTCACCGCAGACACACGTAATACCGGATATTGCTGCACCAACTGCGAAGTGCTCCCAGTTCACCCGTGCAATATCGGTTGAACCAAGTGCTCCCGTAAAGATCGGGAGGCGCATTCTTACCTTTTTATCCCAGCCGTACTCGGTCTCGGTATCCACGGTTGAGAAGACCGCTGTATCCGGACCGGCTTCGGTTCCATCGGGAAGTCCCTTTGCACCTACTGCATATCCCTGGATGTTGAGATGCGAATAGTCAATCGGGTAATTCTTGTCGGCACCTGCGGTGATCTCACCGAACGGGCCGGGATACAGGACTTCCCTGCCCCGGAACGATGATAACCAGATCTCACAGCTGCCTTTGCATCCGTCCATGCACCGGGTACAGATACCGGAACACGGAGCGACACTCCGTGACCGGTTTACTGTGCCAGTTGCCTCGTTTGCATTTGGCTGTCTAAGATTCATAAGTACACTTCCAATAATCCTATGACCCTCGATCGACGGAAGACAATCTTCCGGTGACTGCGATGGTCTACTCCCGTGATATTGAAAGTTCCCCTTCAATCTCCGGAAGAACCGTTTGAGCGGAATTAATCTCAAACTCAGTTAAGTTAATATTCATTCATTAATAAGCGCTTGCTTTCCATCCTCTTTTAAACGTTACGGTTTTTAGTGCGGGTGGCAATGCATTTCCACCCAATTTTTTGTAAAAACATACGTCAAAAATGAAAAAATGCAAAAAAAATGAAAAAGTCAAAAATAAAAAAACGGGATCAAATGCGGATCAATTCGTACTTGGGGTTCCCCATCCCCAGCTCTTCCGCGTACCGGATCTGTGCGTACCCATCAGTGCTTGCCCGCATGCCGGTAAATTTGTCCTCCCCACGATGATGGTGGGCGTTAAGCCGTGTATCAGCAAAACCCGTTTGCTGGTTCACAAGATCGTAAGCAGCTGCATCAAACGCGACCGGATCGGTAGATGCAAGAATGCCGATGTCAGGCACAATCGATGCATCACTCCACGGGACGCAGTCGCAATCCGGTGTGATCCGGGTGAGGAAATTGATAAACCCGATCTTGTCCTGCTTGCCATGCCATGCCCCGTACGCGTACTCGACCAGCCGCTCGACAAAGAGCGGGATCTCAGTCTCCCAGTCAATGTCGATCGCATGTTCGGGACAAACCGTCATGCACTCAAAGCAGCCGATGCAGAGATC
>JAPKXT010000213.1 GCA_026394695.1 Methanoregula sp. | reverse complement strand
CCAGTAAATCCAGTGCGTTGATCTTCATGTCGATCAGTTCGGAGAAATTGAACGACTCATACTTTTTATCTTCTTTTTCCATCCAGAAGACGACAATACCGTTCTCCATCTTTTTGCTGCCCACAATATCGTTCATACTTTCCGATCAGTAACACTGGCATATGAAAGTATCGAATCAGGAGGAGAAGACAAAAAAGGGAGGGAGGAGGTTATTAACCCGGGAGAGACAAAAAAATGAAGGAAGGGATACCGGGTAATTTTTTCCCCTTTCATATTATTATTCTTTGAATACCCATTGTAGGAAGAACACCATGGAGGACAGCAGTATGACAGAGGATGGATCAAAGGACCCGGAAAAAGAACAGGAAAAATTCAGACCTGGACTACCGGAAAAAAAGACTTTGATTATTGCAGGCATTGCCATTGCTTTATTCCTCATCGGGGTCATTGCAGTGTTTGTAATTATCCAGGCGGGTCAGGGAGCTGTAAAACCCGGTGCACAACAGGATTTCACCCCGGCTGAAACGGGAGTATCTTCTGTAAGAACACCCCACGTCCCGCGAACGGTCCTGCCGACGGTTACCCGGACGATCAGGGAAACGCCCACAATACCGGCAACCGAGGCAGTACCGGTAGATTTCATTCTCCAGCCGGGAGTCCCGGTCAGCTGCGGGTTAACCTGCCGCCAGATGGATGCAACGCTGACCAATTCCGGATATATGACTGCTCATACGGTATGTATCGCGGTGAGTATGCACAACAGCAGGAATGAAATTATCAACCTGAACGGGGAATCCACCCTCAACCGGTGTGTTGGTGATATCGCCGGGGGACAAACAATCACCGAGCCTATCACTATCAATGCCGATTGTGGTGCGTTTGCGACCAGATGTATCGGGGAAACTCTGACATTACAGACCCAGGTTACATCCGATGAAAAAACAGTCCGTTTCCCGGATCAGATTATTTCCGTGTGATGTCTCCGGCACACGATAAACTAAAAAAATCATGTAATGTTGAGCACTACCAAGAGAATCTGTATACCCTTGTCCACGGACGAGGTTGTGATAAAGCACGTGTCTGAACGGGGTGGTTAAAATCATCCTGATAGTACTAATGCGGTTTTTAGTTCGCTGGTAAACGACGTAACGAAAATAAAACAATAAAAGAATTATTTTTTTAAAAAGGAAATGGAAAGGACAGGAGTTTTTTACTTATTTTTCCCGTTTGACTTCCCGGTTGATTCGTCATCGCGCTCATTTGCGCTGTTATTACCCTTCTGGGATTTGTTATTGGCATTGTTTCCGTTGACCTGATTGGTATTACCGTTATTTTTTGCCGGGTTCCCTTTCTCTTGTACGACAGGAGACTTATCGGAGCTGACGGTTACATTCCCCGGGCTCGCAGTCTCTTGATGATTATCGGCTCGCAGTGTCTTTTTTGCCTGACCAAAATTCTTCATCTCGCTGGAATTGAGCACAACCATGGTGGTTTCATTAATGTCATCCGCTGCGGCGATCTCGTCTGCATTCTTTTCAAGTCCAAGGAGTTGTAAAAACTGGGAAAAGATCTTATCTGCCCCTTTTTTCTCCTCAATGACCCGGATGGTATTATAGCCTGCTACGTTGATGGTTTCACCGTTGACAGACAGGGTTCCCGAACAATTGACCTGCACACCATTGTCTGCAGTAACATTTTCGAGGTCCTGCCGGTGGAATTTTGCAATCAGGGTGCCGCCATCTTTGTTCGATACTGACGCTCTGACCATGTCAGCACCACTGCAGGTCAGGGAGCTGTTGTCATAATCGATACGGGGCTTGTTGTTCCCGTCAGGAGCCATTTCTGCAAAGCCTGGCAGGGTGACGTATACGGTAAATACCCCGTTACTCTTGAGATTCAGGGTATTTGGCCTGATAGTAAGGTTTCCTGATTTCGGGGAACCGGGTGTAATGATATCCGTTGTGTTGAACTGCACGGTTGCTTGTGCGGAGTTGTTGTCCGGGTTAGGATCTGTCTCATTGAGCGCGGTGATTACGACACGGTTTACCTTTTTACCGGAAGTACTGAAGTTTGTCGTGAGCGTAAGGGTAGCAGAAGTGGTATTCTCAAGCTCTGAGATATTCCACAGGTTCGTAGAGGTATTGTATGTTCCGAGTGATGGTATTGCATTCAAGTCTTTTAGCCCGGTAAGGCCCGACACATCTTCTGTTACGGTGATATTCGTTGCATTGGCGGGTCCCTGATTCTGAAGCGTTACGACCCATGTTACTTCATCATCGAGGTTATAAGGCCCGGTTGAGCTCACGCTTTTTGAGATGGCAAGATCAGCTGTTGGTCCTTGTGGGGGTGTGATCTCGGTTTCCTGGATCTCTGTGGTCGCTTCAGCAGAGTTGTCAGTCAGGTTCGGATCTGTCTCATCGAGTGCGGTGATATTGACCGTGTTTACCTTATTCCCGGCAGAACTGAAGTTTGTCGTGAGCGTGAGGGTAGCAGAAGTGGCATTTTTAAGCTCCGGAATATTCCAGAAGTTTGTGGCAGTATCGTAATTACCGAGCGATGCAATGGCAGTAATGTCGTGTCGCCCGTTGAGTGCTGACACATCTTCTGCTACGGTGATGTTCGTGGCGTTACCGGGTCCGTTATTCCACAGCGTTACAACCCATGTTACATTATCATTAATTTCAAAAGGCCCGGTTGAGCTGACAACTTTTGAGATATTGAGGTCAGCGTTCAGTCCTTCTCCATCCGCTGCACAGGCAATCCCGATAGTGAAAACCAGTGCAAGCAGGCATGCTCCTGTACATATTCTGAAAAATCTGGTCATGTAAGGTATCTCTCCTTTCCGGTCCATTCCGGTAAAAATTGATTGATCACGGGTATCATTAATGATAGTGATAGTATGGAAGAAATCAGATAGTCCGCGATACTTTCAATCATTACCAAATCGTTCCTGATAGTTCGGAATTAAAAAAGAATCCCAAAATGCAAAGAAAAATTCCGGGAAGGATCTTGCGTACAAGGATGCGCAAACAGGGGCCGGATTCGGTCCGGCGCGCGAGAAGTATCCCGGAAGAGCGTCTCCTTGTTAATTCTTCAGTATTGACGGTGGGAGACACAAGACTGGATTGAGATCATCCTTGCCGATGACGGTGTCGGCTTCCCGGAATGGATTGACTCAAAGACTGCCACTTCCCTCGGGTTGCACCTTGTCAATATCCTTATCGAGCAGCTTGCCGGGACGATAACACTTGACCGGACCAAAGCAGGGACTGTATACAATATCAGCATCCCTGAAAAAGAGCGGTGATGCAAAGGTCACCACTCCTCACCATCAACCCGCACCCTTTTTTATCCCGGGCATACTATCACTGTTCCATGACCGTTGAATCTAATGCAGTGAAATCTGTGGCCGGGCTCATGGCGCTCTCGGCACGGACAGCCCCAAAGGCGATTGGTCAGGACTCGATACTGGTTGAAGTACTGACCGGAAAGGACCAGGACAAACTTGCAAACCAGATGATCAAGATGGGAAAAGCGTTAAACGTGGATTTTTTCCGGATCAACGGTGAGCAGGTGAAGGTAAGTGATGCCACGATCCTGATCGGGGTTGAGGGCCAGAAGGCACTGGGGATAAATTGCGGTGGCTGCGGGTATGCTTCCTGTGCCGAGATGGTAAAAGCAGTGAAAGCAGGAAAGAACAAAAAAGCACTCTACCCGGGTCCCAACTGCGTGCTGAAGATCTCGGATCTTGGCATAGCCGTCGGATCAGCGGTCAAGACTGCTGGCATCCACAACGTGGACAACCGGATTATGTTCAGTGCCGGTGTTGTTGCCCTGCAGCTGGGGATGCTCAAGGGATGCAGTGTTGCGTATGGCATCCCGCTCAAGGCATCCGGTAAGAACATTTTCTGGGATATGAAGTTTGCAGGACACTAAAAAACGCACTCTCTTTTTTGCCGGCTGCAGGCTCATTGGTGATGCCCGGGTGCCCATGGTAACTGTCCAAAAAAGAGAAGATGATGGATCGTATCTCCCGTGGGGATCTTTTTCGTTCAGGAACGCTGTGCGGTCATTAAAAATATCGTAAAATCCCTTATTTTGCCCGTGCGGGATGAAATCTTCTGGATCGTGGCAGCTTCATGGAACTGAACTAAAACAAACCCGGCCTGCTCAAAAACCTGTTGCAGGTATTTCCGGTCAATGCCATCATGTTCCGCGATACCGGGTTCTTCATGGAATTCCCCGTTATCGGAATCGAGGTCTGCAATGGCAACTCTGCCCCCGGGTACCAGGAGTGTGTAAAATGCATGGGCAGCTCCTGCGGTATCCCGGACATGATGCATGGTCATGGAACTCACGATCGCGTCAAACCGGGGCAGGAGAGCAGTATCCTGCCCGATGCTCCATTCCCGAATCTCAATCGCAGAAATACCGTCATGTGAGAGTTTCTCTACTATCCGCAGTGCAATATTGCCGGTACCGGTTCCATAATCCATAACGAGCTCTTTGCCACCAGGGTTCAGAACGTTGATCATTGCATCGGCGATCGTCCGGGCCATCTGCACCCGCCCGGGATCCTTGTCCCATACCACCGCTGCCTTTTCGAAATAATCGGTCATTGTCGGTCGCCTTTGTGCTCAGGTGATTTCACCGCGTCCGGCATAAAAAATCACCGGTCGGGACTGTTGTTGTGCTTAAAAATGGGTTAGTATCCGGTGAGGACTCTGGTATCGTATCTTGTAGTTTTGTTAACGGGTGTTATTTTTCTCGTGTTCTCTTTTTGGTACTGATAGAGAGGATTTCGAATAACGTGAGAGATTTCGAGTGTAATAATACACTCAAGCGTTTTCTCTTGTTATTTCCCGAAAAATTTGGCATATTCTCCCTTAAAATCTCCCATTTTTTTTCAAACGAGATAGCCTCCGCTAAATAAC
>JAPKXT010000168.1 GCA_026394695.1 Methanoregula sp. | reverse complement strand
TACGATCATGCGCTGACCGTTGATCCCCGTCATGCAAAAGTCTATTATAACAAGGGAATTGCCCTTGCCGATCTCGGCCGGCATAACGAAGCAATTGTGGCATACGATAAAGCCATCGGGATTGTTCCCCGGTATGCCAAGGCATTCTATAACATGGGCATATCCTTCTATGACCTCGGAAAATATGATGATGCCCTGAATGCCTTCAACAAAGCGTACGAGATCGACCCCACCGATATCTGGGTCTGGTATTACCGTAGTTTTATCCTTGCAAAACAGGAACGGTATGAACAGGCTGACGAGGCTTCGGACAAATTCCTTGAGCATGAACCGGGCCACGCCGATATCTGGGCGATAAAAGGAATTTCTTTATTCAAAATCGGAAGATTTGAAGATGCGATTGCCGCTCTTGACAGGGCGCTTGAGATCAACCCCCTTGTCGCTGATGCCTGGCTGTACAAAGGGCTGGCATCAAATACGATCCAGAAATACAGCGATGCCGCATCTGCTTTCTCAAAAGTCATTGAGATCACCCCGGCAAATGCCACAGCATATTACAACCGCGGTATTGCATTCACGCACCTGGACAACTACCGGGATGCTGCACGGGACTTCGAACGTGTCCTCTCGTTAGAGCCGGAAAATTCAGATGCGTTGTACCAAAAAGGGATTTCCTGTATCAAACTAAGCCGGTATGAGGATGCACTTGCCGCATTCACCCAGACCCTGCTGAATAAAAAGGAACACCCTTCATCATTTTATTACCGCGGCATCGCGTTCACCAGGCTTGGCAGGCATAGAGAAGCAATTGAATCGTTCGACCAGGCACTCTCCCTCGATTCTGGTTGTACTGAGGCTGCGTACCAGGAAGGAATCGCTTATGCCAGCCTCGGCAGGTTTGCCGAAGCCATCACATCCTATAACCGGGCGTTACAAATCAGCCCGTCATTTGCAGATGCGCTGTATCACAAGGGATTTGCACTCGCAAAACTGGGAAATACCGAGGAAGCCATACAGGAATTTGACAAGACACTCCTGCAGAACCGGGAAAATGCACAGGCATATCACCAGAAAGGTCTCCTGCTGGTAAAAACCGGAAAATATACCGATGCCATCGATTCTTTTAATAAAAGCATCGGGATTAAACCCTCCTATGCCCAGGCGTACTTTGATAAGGGTCTCGCTCTTGCAAAACTCGAACAATTTGAAGAGGCAACAGATGCGTTTGAACACGCGATAAGGATCAATCCAAACTACGTGAACGCTTATTATAACCTGGGACTTGCATGGATTGAACTCAGGAAATATGATGATGCTGTTCATGCATTTGACCAGGCACTTGAAATTGATCCGGCAAATACCCTTGTCCTCTACCAGCGCGGAACTGCCCTTATGCATAACCGGCGCTATGCCGAGGCAGTGGTCAGCTTTGACAGTGTGCTTGCCGTATTCTCCCAGAATACCGGGGCGTTGTACACAAAGGGGAAAGCCCTCTTTCAACTTTCACGTTACCAGGAAGCACTGGTTGCATTTGACAATGCGATCGAACAGAACCCGGCGCTCATTGAAGGCTGGCTCCATAAAGGATTAACCCTCAACAATCTCGGTAAGCCGGATGAAGCGATTGCTGCATTTGACAAAGTGCTCATTTTGAACCCAAAACATACCGGGGCGGCAGTACAAAAAGGAATCGTCCTTGTAACACTTGGCCGGTATGATGATGCTGTAGTAATCCTTAACCGGGCTCTTGAAGAACAACCTGGCAACGATGTGGCCTGGTACTATAAGGGAATCGCCCAGTCCGCTACCGGACGATTGGAAGAAGCAATACGTTCTTTTGATAAGACACTGGAGATCAACAGCCACTGCATTCGCGCCATCTATGAGAAGGCAAATGCCACCTCAAATCTCGGAAACCAGACCGAAGCAATTGCCCTGTTTGATCAGGCTTTGGAGAGTGACCCTGATAATCCAAAAATTCTCTCCGGTAAAGGAGTTGCCCTTTCCCGCCTGGAACGGTATGTTGATGCGATTGAAACATTTGAGCAGGCACTTGCCCGTGAGCCGGAAGATCCATACGGCTATTATTACCTTGGTGTGGCATATGCCGGATCGGAACAGTATGATGAGGCCATAACTGCATTTGACCATTCACTTGCACTCGATCCCTCAAATGCCTTAGTCCACTATTTCAAAGGTATTGCCCTGATCGAACTGGGGCATTACGATGAAGTCCTCACCACATTCAACCAGGCACTGGCACTTGACCCCGCTCATGCACCTTCGCATTATTATTCAGGAATCGTGTATCTCCAGTTACAGCAATACCCTGAGGCGATTGCAGCTTTTGATCAATCACTGGTACTGGACCCAAAAAAGATTGACGCAGCAGTCCGGAAAGGAATTGCCCTGGTCAGGCTTGAAAGAAATGATGAAGCGGTTGTGGTTTTCAGCAGCGCTCTTGAGGAAAGTCCTGGGGATGCATTAGCCTGGTGTTACAAGGGTATGGCTCTTGCCGCGCTCGGGCAGTCTGAGAAAGCAGTTCTTGCATTTGATAAGACAATTGCGATCAACCCACGGTGCACTCCTGCATTCTATAACAAGGGTAATGCGCTCATCAGCCTTGGTATGCACCAGGATGCGATATCATCCTTTGATCGGGCGCTAGAACTAAGACCCGATGATGCCAAAACCTATTACCAGAAGGGAATTGCTCTCGCTCTCCTTCACCAGTTTGATGATGCAATCAGAGCATTCGATATTGCTCTTGCAACCAGACCGGATTTTACCGATGCATATTACAACAAAGGATTGTCTCTCCTCCAGCAAAAGAAGTATACCGAGGCGATAGATGCATTCGATCACGCAATTGAAACCGATCCTGCCTGTACTCCTGCTATCTATCACCGGGGAACTACCCTGCTGGAGCTCAAAAAGTACCAGGATGCAATAGATTCTTTTGATCGCGTACTCGAATTTTCCCCGAATTATACCGAAGCGATCTATGGAAAAGGTATCGGCCTTTTGCGCTTATTGCGCTATAAGGCAGCTCTCAATACGTTTGAAAACGCGCTTGAACAGGACCCGGCAAGCATCAAATCCTGGCTGCACAAAGGTATTGCCCTCACAAACCTCGGGCTGCATGAAGAGGCGATAACCGCATTCAACCAGACGCTGTTGTTAGATCCAGGATCTGCAGAAGCAGCCGGGCGAAAAAGTATCGAGCTTATCAGGCTTTACCAGTTCGAAGAAGCAGTGTCGGTCCTTGACCGGTTAGTACAGGAACATCCACGGGATGTAAAAGCCTGGTGTTACCTGGGTATAGGGCTGTCGGCACTGGACCGATTTGAAGAGGCAGTCCGGGCATTTGACAAAACCCTGGAGATCAACCGCCGGTGCGCGCGGGCATTTTTTGAGCGGGGAAATGCCCTGATGCACCTCGGAAAACCCTTAGAAGCTGTTGTGTCCTATGATCAGGCTCTTGAACTAACACCCAAAAATCCAAAAATTCTGTACCAGAAGGGTATCGCCCTTACCCAGCGCGAGCGGTATGATGACGCCATCAGGGTATTTGAGAAATCTCTGGCCATAGAACCGGAAAATGCCTTGGGCTTTTACTTCTTAGGGGTCGCTTTTGCCGGACGGGAACGCTATAATGATGCAATAAAGGCATTTGATAAGGCTCTTTTACTGGATCCATCGAATACCTCTGCGCATCACTTCAAGGGTGTAGCCCTCTTCTCGCGGGAACGGTACAGGGATGCAGTGAAGGCCTTCAACAGTGCCATTGCACTTGACACTTCTGATGCTTCAAATTATTATTACCTGGGACTTTCCTGCCTGCAGCTGAAACAATTTAATGAAGCTATTACTGCGTTTGAGAAAGCAGCTGATCTGGACCCGTCCCTCTCGGACAGTTACATGTACCAGGGTATTGCCCATGCAGAATTGTCCCATTATGACGAGGCGATTCCCTTACTGGACAGGAGCCTGTCTGCAAATCCCTCTCTGATTGAAGCACTCATCTGTCGTGCAAAGTCATTAATCAAGATTGGGCGGTACGCTGATGCCATCGAGACGCATGAACGGATCCTCTCTTTAAATCCTACCCTTATCGAAATCTGGATGCAAAAAGGAGATGCACTGTTTTCTCAAAATAAAAAACAGGAGGCTATCCTTGCCTATGCAAAAGCGCTCGAGATCAATGCAAATTTTGCAGACGGCTGGGTAAAGAAAGGCAATGCACTCTATGATCTTGGCAGGATCCAGGATTCCGTGGTTGCTTACACCCGGGCTCTCGATATCAATCCTGCCCTTCGCGACATCTGGATGAGAAAAGGCGATGCCCTGTATGGACTCGGGAGAACCGAGGATGCAATCGCGTCGTACACCAAATCCTTAAAAATTGATCCCGACCAGGCCGGAGGGTGGGTCAGCAATGGAAAGGCCCTCTATGACCTCGCGAGATACCAGGATGCAATAGATTCGTTTGACAATGCAATAGCCCTCAACCAGAGATGTATCGAAGCATTCCATTACAAAGGACTTGCACTGGAGAAAGTGAACAGGATCGACGAATCGATTCATACATTCGAGGTACTCCTTGAAATTGATCCCCGGAATGGTGATGCACAATATCATAAGGGACTTTCATTAGCCATGCAGGGAGATCACCGCCATGCCATCATCGCATTCGAAAAGACTATTGAAATCCTGCCTTCATTTGCGCCGGCATGGTATAACAAGGGAAAATCCTTGATCCATGGCGGAAAATACCAGGACGCGCTTGCTGCTTTCAGCCGGGCACTGGAGATTGAACCTGCATACACTGAAGTATATTATCACCAGGGTATCGCTCTGTTAAAGCTGGAAAAATATGCCGAGGCTATCGAATCGTTCGATAAGAACCTGGAAAAGGATACGAGTAATGCACAGGGGCATTACAACCGGGGACTGGCACTTTCCAAACTCGGGAGCTACGACGAGGCACTGGAAGCGTTTGACAAGGCACTTATCTATGATCCGGACAATGCACTTGCGTTTTATCACAAGGGCAGTTCATATGTGGGCCTGAACCGTTACAATGAAGCAATCTTTGCTTTTGAAAAGACCCTCCAGTTAAAACCAAAATATTCAGAGGCACGAATGAAAAAAGGCGTCGCCTTGTATATTCTTGGCAAATTCAAAGAAGCGGTTAAGGATTTTAATAAGATCATTGCGGATAATCCCAAAAATTACCCTGCATATTACCAGAAAGGCCGGGCTCTTTTTGATCTCGGGAACGCGTCAGATGCCCTTGAGGCATATGACCGGGCGCTTGAGGGCAATACACATTTTGCCGACGCCCATTTCCACAAAGGTATTGCCCTTTTGGAATTGTCCCGGTTTGAAGAGGCAATTGTTGAATTTGATAATGCTCTGGAAATTGATCCTCACCTTGCAGCTGCCCAATATAACCGTGGTGTTGCCCAGTCAAAACTTGGCAGGTACACCGATGCAGTTACCACGTTTGACAGGGCACTCTCCCTGCTTCCGGCGTTTGCCCCCGGGTTTTTCCAGAAAGGACTTGCGCTGTATGCTCTCGGTATTTACCAGGATTCTATTGAGGCATTTGACCGTACGCTGGAACTGGACCCGGGCATGGCTGAAGCTGCACTCAAAAAAGCCATCGCACTGCATGACCTGGGACAAAATGAAGAGTCTCTTGCCTCCTGCGAGAGAGCTCTGCAGATCAAACCTGGCTTCACTGATGCACTCTACCAAAAAGGAAAAGCCCTTGCCGATCTTGGACATTATGATGCGGCAGTTATTACCTTTGACCGGACCCTTGAACTCGATACGAACCATGCTCTGACACATTACGATAAAGGGCTTGCATTAATCCACCTTGGCAGGCATCTTGAAGCAGTTGCATCATTTGACCGCCTTTTGGAAATAATACCAAATTACTCACCTGCATTCTTCCACAAAGGGAGGGCGCTTGCCCATGCCGGCATGTATGATGAAGCCGTCCTGGCATACAACATCACGCTGGAGATTACTCCCGGCGATGCCGAAGTGCTCTTCTTTAAAGGGATCGCACTCGCACACCGGGAGAACCATGAAGAGGCTATTGCCGCGTTTGAAGCTGCGAGTCTTATCGATCCCCTAAAAGCTGAAACCCATTACCAGAGGGGATTATCACTCGCCGCCATCGGTAACCATAATGATGCAGTACGTGCATTTACCCGGGCCCTGGAGATCAATCCCGGTTATACCGATGCAATGTACCATAACGGACTCTCCCTTGCCGAACTGGGTGAATTCAACGATGCGATCACCGCCCTTTCCCGTACACTGGAAGTATCGCCAAAAATTGCCAATGCTCATTTGATCAAGGGATTCTGTCTTTTCGCAGTCGAGCGTTTTGAAGAAGCTGTCATTGCCTATGCTGCGTCACTGGAGATTGACGCGAAAAATCCACATACCTGGTTTTACAAAGGCAGGGCTCATATCAGCCTCGACAACTACGAAGATGCGGTTGGTGCATTCGATCAGGCACTTTCTCTCGACCCGGAGTTTGGGGAAGCATTTTATTATAAAGGGATTGCACTTGCCAAAGGTAAGAAATTCCCTGAGGCTGCGACAGCTTTTGACCAGGCAACCCGGTTGGTACCTGATTTTACTGATGCTTATCTCCAGAAAGGGAGAGCCCTTGCAACACTCGGAATCTACCATGAGGCAGCGGATGCATTCGGGCATGTACTTATTACAAATCCCGATAACCTGCCAGCACTCTACGGACAGGCCCGTGCATTTGACAAACAGGGTCTGGATGAAGATGCAATTGCTGCGTACAGCCGTATTAATACCATGGATCCCGGGTGCGAACGGGCATTTTATTACAAGGCGGTAGCACTCGTACGCACGCATCAATATCCTGATGCCATCGATGCATTCAGCCAGGCTCTTACCCTAGATTCCTCCCGGATCGATGCCTGGAGCGGGATGGGAAGAGCATATGTCAGCCTTAAAAAGTATGAGCCGGCACTTGAAGCTTTTAATGCGCTTCTTACCCTCAAACCTGATGCAGGAGAGATCCTTTTTGAGAAAGGACTCGCTCTTTCTTTCCTGAAAAAACCGGAACCTGCTCTTGAAGCCTTTAACCAGTGTATTGAGAGTGGTATCAGTCACACCCGAGTACATGCAGAAAAGGGACTGGTACTCTTTAAACTTGGAAGATATGAAGATGCCATAGCATCATTCGATCGTGCACTGGAAATTGATTCAACGGATGCGGTCCTGCACCTGGTAAAGGCCGAGACACTCTCGAAGATTAATCGCCATGAAGATGCGATCAATGAATTTGATGCTACCCTTGCCCTTGATGCGGAAAATGCCCGGGCACACTGGGGAAGGGGGGTCGCACTTGCAAAACTGACCCGGTACGAAGATGCAGTTATTGCACTGGACCGGGCGCTGGAAAATGATACGGCAAACCCCGAGCTCCTTGCCTGTAAAGGGTATTGCCTCTATAAGCTGGACCGTTATAAGGAAGCGGTTGAGTCATTCAAGAAATCACAAAAGCGTAAACCCCAGGATCTTTTCAGCCTGTTCCATCGCGGTAAAGCCCTCCTGCGTCTCAAGCGATTTGAAGAAGCGATCTCAAGCTTTGAAAAGGTAATTTCCCTTGATGAAAAGAATGTGGCTGCCCTGTATTATCTGGGAACCGGGTGCGCACAGAGGTCACTCTATGACGATGCCTTGGATGCATTTGAACGAGCACTTCTGCTCGATCCTTCCTGTGCTGTCGCGTGGTATGCCAGAGCAGGTGTTTTGTGCAGCCTGAACCGCTTTGAGGAATCGGTCCTTTCCTTTGACCGCGCCCTTGAACTCACTCCTGGCATGCAGGATGCAGCCTATAAAAAAGGACGGGCGCTGGCACACCTCGGACGTTATGACGAGGCCGTGGCAGCCTTTGACCTGGCACTTAATCTCGGTATGGCGAGTGCAGTTCTCCACTACCACCATGGGTGCTCGCTCATGGCAGCCGGACGGGATAATGACGCTCTTATCTCCTTGGACCGTTCGCTCGGACTCATGCCTGACGATGCCGCTGCCTGGTTAGCAAAAGGTGAAACACTTTTCCGGCTCGAAAAATTCAGTGAGGCTGTTGCAGCATTTGATAAAACACTCCAGATAAACCCTCATGACGCTCATGCGGCATTTGGCAGGGGTCTGGCACTCTCTGTGCTCGGGAACGACCAGGACGCAGTG
Source organism: Methanoregula sp. (assembly GCA_026394695.1). Classification (GTDB taxonomy): domain Archaea; phylum Halobacteriota; class Methanomicrobia; order Methanomicrobiales; family Methanospirillaceae; genus Methanoregula. The sequence continues at coordinate 1,353 of JAPKXT010000168.1, read as the reverse complement.
ATTTCCTATGATCAGGCGCTGGCACTTGATCCTGCTCATGCTGATGCTGCGTTCAACAAAGGGCTTTCACTTTTCCGTATCGGCAGGTATCCGGATGCCCAGAAAGCGTTTGATTATACTTTGGAATATGTTCCGGAACACGCCCTTGCCCACTACCATAAAGGACTCGTGTTAAACGAGATGGGGAAGTATGAAAAGGCAATCCGGTCATTCAACCAGGCGCTAACCTGCAACTCTTCAATCATTGATGCAATATACCAGTCAGGTCTCTCGTATGTCAACCTCAAGAAATACGAAAAAGCCCTCCTAGCTTTTGACAGGATGCTGGAATTGACCCCGGATAGCACCAGTGTCCTGTACCAGCGGGCACTGGCTTTTGTAAGACTCCACCGGTTTAAAGAGGCGCTTGCGACACTTGAATCCTCACTGAATCTTGAAAATACTCATGCTGAAGTCTGGCTTCTTAAAGGAAGTGTGCTTTTTGAACTGGTGCGTTTCCCAGAAGCTCTCGCGGCATTTGAGAAGACTATTACACTCGCACCAGACAACACTACTGCCTGGTACCGGAGGGGCAAGACATACATCGAGCTCGGGAATCCCGCTGAAGCGATCACCTGTTTTGAAAAAGTGCTCTCTTACGATCGGGCATGTGCGTCAGCATGGCTACGGAAAGGCAGTACGCTGCTTTCTCTCAACCAGTATGAGCCGGCTTTGGAGGCCCTTACCCGTAAACGCCTATTATGACAAAGGTGTGGCCCTCACAAAACTGGGTAAGGATACAGAAGCTGTCAATACTTTTGAACAGGCTACGACACTCGACCCGAAGTTTGTCAATGCATTCTTTGACAAAGGACTCGCACTCAGCCGTCTCTCCAAAAATAAGGATGCAATTGCAGCATTCGACCGGGCACTCGCTGTTGATGCATCCTGTGCACCTGCATATTTCCAGAAAGGGCTGGTACTTAAAACCATAAAACGCTATGAGGAATCACTTTTAGCATTCAGTGCGGCTCTCAACCTCGATCCGGGAAAGTATGATGGCTGGTTTAACCAAGGCATTGTCCTGACCTATCTTAAAAGGTTTGATGAAGCCCTTCCGGCGCTCGAATCCTCACTGAATCTTGAAAATACTCATGCTGAAGTCTGGCTTCTTAAAGGAAGTGTCCTTTTTGAACTGGTGCGTTTCCCAGAAGCTCTCGAGGCATTTGAGAAGGCAATTGCGCTTGCACCGGATAACACTACTGCCTGGTACCGGAAGGGCAAGACCTACATCGAACTCGGGAATCCTGCTGAAGCGATCACCTGTTTTGAAAAGGTGCTCGCTTACGATCAGTCATGTGCTTCAGCATGGTT
>JAPKXT010000172.1 GCA_026394695.1 Methanoregula sp. | reverse complement strand
AAGGAAATCATCGTCCCGACACCGTCACGGGTAAAAAGTTCAAGGATGAGGTTGTGCTCGATATTGCCATTGATGATATGTGCATATTTCACCCCGTTCTCCACCGCATTGATCACAGAGCCCACTTTGGGGATCATACCTTCACTAATCGCCCCGGATTTCTGCATTGCCGTCGCTTCATCAATGGTCAGTTTCCGGTATACTGTGGTGCGTTTTGCATCCATCACACCATCCACATCGGTCATATTAACGAGTTTATAAGCTTTGAGCGAGATTGCAATCTCACCTGCTGCCGTGTCGGCATTGATGTTTAAACTCCCGCCGGAACGGTCAATCGCAATTGGTGCGACAACCGGAATATAACTCGTATCGAGCAGCGTGTTCAGAATTGCCGGATCAATACATTCGATCTCCCCGACATGCCCGAGATCGACTTCTTTCTGCACACCCCCGACCTCAATTGTCTGGAGATCCATTTTCTTTGCGATGATCAGGTTGCCGTCACTTCCTGAGAGTCCGACGCCACGGGCGCCGCATTTGGCTATCAGCGAGACTATCCCTTTGTTGATCTTCCCGACAAGAACCATCTGGGCGATCTCAAGGGTTTCCGGGTCAGTCACCCGCAGTCCACCAACAAATACGGATTCTTTGCCCATCGCTTTCATCTTCTCGGAGATCTCCGGTCCCCCGCCATGCACAAGTACGACACGGATTCCTACGTAATGCAGGAGCACCGCATCCCGGATGGCATTTTCGAGCACCACCGGGTCCACCATCGCATGCCCACCCAGCTTGATTACGATAGTTTTGCCATGGAACTGCTGGATATACGGCAGCGCCTCCATAAGAACATCCTCGCGCTTCATCATGTTGTGTATCTCCCGTTGATCTCAACGTAGCGTTCGGTGAGATCGCAGCCCCATGCGGTTGCTTCTTCTTTTCCTGCTGCAAGGTCAATGATAAAAATCACTTTCTTTCCGTGCATTGATTCTTTTGCCTTTTTCAGATCTGCGATAATCTCCCCGGACCTGACCAGCGGATATCGTTTAGTACCGTCACTGATCCAGAGTGAGATCGCATTCGGATCAAACTCAACCCCCGCACGCCCTGCCGCTGCAACTACTCTTCCCCAGTTTGGATCTTCCCCATAAACAGCAGTCTTTACCAGTGGGGACTCAATAATTGTCCGGGCAACTTTTTCAGCTGCTTCTTCCTTTTTGGCTCCTTTGACGGTTACTTCAATTAATTTTGTCGCGCCTTCACCATCTGACGCTATCTGCTGGGCAAGCAAACGACAACACTCCTCAAGAGATTGGGAAAACTCAACAGGATTTACCTTTCCTGATTCTGCTGTCGCAGTGCAAAGAGCAATATCGTTCGTGCTCATATCCCCATCGACGACGACGCGGTTGAATGTCCGTCTGGTAGCCAGTTTGAGGGCTTGCGTTAGTGGTTTTGCACCGATATCCGCATCGGTATAGATAAATGCGAGCATGGTCCCCATGTTCGGTGCGATCATCCCGCTTCCCTTGGAGATTCCCCCAATACTGAACGTTTCCTTTTGCACGAGTGCATGTTTGGGAAATGTATCGGTCGTCATAATGGACTGGGCTGCAAGGTTTTCAGCTTCATGAGTACAATCAATTTTTGGGGCAATTTCCTTACACTGGCGTTGAATGAGCGGGAGATCAAGATACCGGCCGATGACGCCAGTACTGGCAACACCCACCAGTTCCGGTTCAACACCCAGTGCAGACCCTGCATACCCGGTCATTGCAACAGCATCTGTATATCCTCTTTTTCCGGTATAGGCATTGGCACACCCGCTGTTTGCAATTACTGCTTCCATTTTCCCGTTTTTTATCTGTTTGCGCATAAGCTCGATAGGGGCTGCCTTGACAAGATTTTCGGTAAATACACCAGCTGCTGTTCCGCTTGCACGGATGAGGGTAAGCCCGAATTTACCTTCTTTCATCCCGTATGCCTTTACACCCTTAACTGCACAGATACTTCGAAACGACATTTACGTGTCCTCTCCCTCTTTGACAGAATGGGACGATCCAACTGCATTGATGATATCTGCTCTGGTCAGAATGCCGACCACTTTTTTTCCCCTGATTACCGGAAGGCGTGCAATCCCCTCCTTTAACATGAGGGCGGCAGCTGCCTCGATTTCCATTTCCTCTGTCGCGGTGATTACCCGGTGTGTCATCACCTTTTTTACCGGCATATCCCCGATATTACGAAGCGCATGTTTTGTCTTCTCCCAGTTGATGTACTCACGGATAGGGATCTCGATAATCTCAAAGGGAGATGGCAGCCAAAGGTCATCCGAGATCCTTTCAGATTCAAGGAGCGAGATGAGATCGGATTCCGTAATCATACCGACGAGTTCCGTATCTTCCATAACGGGAAGCCCGCCGATATGATGCTTCCTCATTAAACCAACTGCATCGCGGAGGGTTGTTTCAGCAGTGCACACAACAGGGTCTTTTGTCATTGCATCCTTTACCAGCATTATTGTTCACCTACGGTAGCATACCTGCCCCAACAAGTCCATCCTGTTCTTTCAGGCCACACATCAGGTTCATATTCTGAATTGCCTGTCCACTTGCCCCTTTGACGAGGTTGTCTATGGCAGATATTGCCACGACACGTAATCCTTCACTTTCGACCATGACATCACAGAAATTGCTTCCGCGAACCGCGGCAAGTGAGGGCTTCTGATACCGGACAAAGTATTCACCTTTGTAGAAATCGCGGTATATTTTCTCAACGTCTTTTTGCTCCAGGGGCTCATTGAGCAGGATGTGGGCCGTTGTCAGAATGCCGCGATTAACCGGAACAAGATGGGGGGTGAAATAACATGTCGCTTTCGATCCGAGCCAGGCTAGTTCCTGTTTCATCTCAGCAAGATGGCGATGGGATGTCCATTTGTAGGGCCCGATGTTATCCCCTACATTCGGATAGTGCGTGGTTGCAGAGGGATTGTCACCCGCACCACTCACACCTGACTTTGAGTCAAAGATTACCGTGTGAGCGTATTTTGCAAGGGGAGCAGCAGCAAGAGTTGCTCCGGTTGGGAAACACCCGGGATTTGCAACGAACTTTACATCGATGCAGTCCTTCCGATGAAGCTCTGGGATGCCGTAGGGTGCCGGGAAATAATCCGAGTGCTTGACCCCGTACACCTTCTCGTAAATCTCTTTTGGTAAACGGTAATCAGCACTGAGATCCACTACCTTAATTCCTCTCGACAACAGCCTGCCTGCATAGGTCATTGCAGCTGTGTGGGGAACTGCAAGAAATACAACGTCAGCATCTATGACGTCAATATCCGGGTTTTCAAATTTGAGATCGGTAAACCCTTTGAGGTGGGGATGGATCTGATCAAGAGGTGTTCCTGCAAGTTTACGGGAGGTTGCACAGGTAACCTTTGCGGTGGAGTGGTGAACGAGGAGGCGTATCAGCTCACCACCGGCATAACCGGAGGCCCCGATAATCGCAATTTTCATAACAGAATATCCGATTGTAAAAATTTAATGCTTTTTAAAGCACGGTTGGTTTAGATTTAAAATACAGGTAATTGGAGAAATTGCTCTACATTTGCTCCAGTTTATGCAAATATTGGGTGTGTAATCGCTCCCCAAGCAGTTCTATCCTCTGCCTATCTTCAAGTCCTTCCAATAAATCCGTGGGAAGTGCATCGATACCTTTAGCGGCACCAAGGTATGACCCGCAGACAAGACCGATGGTATCAGTATTTCCACCCGTATTAGCTGCTACCGTAAGGAGATCAGACGGATGAGAATACCTGCTGATCAGGAAGATCGCGATCGGGAGGGTCTGGAAAACTGAGATATCATTTCCAATTTTAAGTAATGCCGTTTCAGTGTCCATTCCTTCTTTTTCCAGTACAATCGCGTTTCTGATTTTTCCGCCAAGCACTTCATCCTCAGCCTGTGCTTTCTCCAGCGCTCTTTCAATTGGGTTAGATGTACCGTGGATTGCATTATAGAGAAGAGTTGCAAAGGTTGATACTGCTGCATGCGCTGCCGGATGAGTATGGGTGACGTTGCAGGCTCTCACAGCACGCTCACATCCCTCATTCATATCAGGGAATGCCAAACCGAAAGGGATCGCAATCGGCAGGCATCCTGATGTTGTGGATTTCACCCCTTTTTGGGGGACGTTCTCCTTTACCCGTTGTTCGCATACTGCAGACACCGATCCATCAGGAAAGCGGAGCTTACCCTGATCGTAGAGCTCACGGAGCGCAGTGGAGTATCGTTCCTCATTGTATTTTCCGTCAGCGATGAGTGTCGCTACAAGGATCATCATCTGGGTGTCATCCGTGTATTGCCCGGGAGTTAGTCCCTCATTTGGATGACCTTTATACGGGCGCCTGTATCCATATTTCATTTTGTTTAAGTTAGGGAATGTGCTCTCGTTGGGCATACCGAGCGCATCGCCGATTGCAGCACCAAGCAGGCACCCTTTATATTTTTTAAGCATCGATCCTATATTGAAAAACCCGGATAGATAATTCTTGTTATATCGAATATTATTTTTACCGCTTGAAAGTTATTCTACACTGTTCTTGGGGTTTTTTATGCAGAGTTATTTATGCCAATAAAAAAATTACTTTTTTCGGGTTATTGACTTGTACTAAATTTTAAATAAAAATCTAACATGATTAATGATGTATAATTGGTGAACACATGGCTGAAAACTTTGATGTCAAACTTGTTGAGGAGATGAAATATTATTCACCTAGACCGGAATACAAGCGAAATTCCTGGATTGGGGATTACCAGAAGGCGTATGACGAGTTCCTCGCAGACCCTGATGCATTCTGGAGCAAGATGGCACTCCAGCTTGACTGGATCAAGCCCTGGGATGCTGTCAGGGAATGGAAGTA
>JAPKXT010000096.1 GCA_026394695.1 Methanoregula sp. | reverse complement strand
AATCCATAATCGATCAGGGCCTTTTTCCGCGAGCGGTCACCATTATACATGCCATGCAGCTGGGGTATGGTCTGGTGGCTTTCATCGATGATCAGTAAGAAATCATCAGGAAAATAATCGAGCAGGCAGTAGGGTTTCTCGCCGGCTTTTCTGCCATCGAAATGCCGGGAGTAATTCTCGATCCCCTTGCACGAACCGGTCTCTTCGATCATCTCGATATCGAACCGTGTCCTTTGTTCGAGGCGGTGCGCTTCGATCATCCCAAGCGAAGGTAGTACCTCTTCGAGCTCCGCCTGAATCGATGCAATCGCTTTTTTTCGCGCACCTTCCGGGGTTACGAAGTGCCGGGCAGGATAGATGTAGAAATATTTCATCTGCTCGACATTTACGCCGCTGGTTTTGTCGACCTCGGCGATACGTTCGATCCTGTCACCGAACAGCTCGATCCGGATGATGTTGTTGAGGTAGCCAGGTACAATATCGATAGTATCTCCTTTGACCCGGAACCTGCCGGGCATCGGTTCGAGATCATTTCGCTCAAACAGGATATCGAGCAGGCGGCTCATGATCTCATTGCGGGTGATCGTCTGCCCGACCGAGAGCTCAAACCCCATATTCCGGAAGTTCTCGGGGTTGCCAAGCCCAAAGATACAGGAAACTGAAGCTATAACAATCACGTCGCGCCGGAACGAGAGCGAAGCAGTGGACGAGAGCCGCATCATCTCAATCCTGGGGTTGATGGCAGAATCTTTCTCGATATACTGGTCTTTTGCAGGAATGTAGGACTCGGGCTGGTAGTAATCGTAATAGGAGACAAAGTATTCGACCCGGTTGTGAGGGAAGAAATCGCAGAATTCCTGGTAGAGCTGGGCGGCAAGCGTCTTGTTATGGGCAAGCACCAGAGTCGGCCGGTTCCCCGAGGCAATCACGTTTGCCATGGTAAATGTCTTGCCCGATCCAGTGACACCCAGCAGGGTCTGGTACTGGTCATTGTTTTCCAGGCCTTCGGTTAACTGCCGGATCGCCACCGGTTGTGAACCGGCAGGCGCGAACGTAGATACGAGCTGGAATTCTGTCACGGTGCTTAGGATTTCGGATGGGGATATTAAAAGGGATCGGGTTGTGGCAGGAAAGTGTGATGAATGGGGGGATTATCTCATGTCTTTTTTTCCACACCCTTGTGAAAAGGAATAGAATGGAAAAAAAGTGGAGCGTAAGTATTTTGATGTACCCACGTTCCGTTATCTCGGCTTATAATGTCCCCACTTCTCCAGCGCTTCTTTGAGTTCCTGTGCCTTCTTTGCCTTTTCTTCGAGTGTGACACCTTCCTGCCACGCCTCGATTGCCTGCATGGTCGCCTGTGCCCCGGCTCGCGTTCCCTTCGGGTGGCCGTGGATACCGCCACTGACGAGCAGCACAATCTCTGCGCCATAGATATTCAGCACATCGGGAACCAGGCCCGGGTGGAGCCCTCCGGATGAGACCGGGAATGCCGATTTGATCTTCCCCCAGTCCTGCTCAAGGAGCATTCCTTCGACGGCAGGGGTCTTTTTCTCCCTCAGTACATCGGCAAGAACCGTGGATTCCTTTTTGGATCCCGTAAGCTTGCCAACTGCCGTTCCGGTGTGGATCTGGGAGACACCGATAAGCCGCATAAGTTTTGCAAGGAACTGCATCGTAATGCCGTGCTTCTTGTTCCGGTCAAAGGTTGCATGCATGGCCCGGTGTGCATGGATTGCAAGACCGAGATCGGAGCAGTAGTCCCGCATCGTCATGACACTTGCCGTCCCGGCAACGACCACATCGATCATCGCGTAATTCCATCCATACTCGGCCAGCAGGTCTGCCCTTTTCTTCATGGTTTCAGTATCTGCAGAGATATTGAGGAACGCGGATTTCTTCTCACCGGTCTCTTTTTCAGCCTTGTCCCGCAGCTTTGCGAGCTTTTTTACCCGGTCATCAAACCGGTTGAACGGGGTCGAGGTCAGGTTCTCATCATCCTTGACAAAATCAAAGCCGCCCATCCAGGTCTCATAACCGACCTCAGCATGCTCCTGTGCCGAAAACCCGATCTTGGGCTTGGGTACTGCACCTGTCAGCGGACGTTTGCTGACTTTCATCATCCTGCGGATCCCATCGTTACCAAAATGCGGGCCTTTGAAATGCTTCAGATATGCTTCAGGAAGAGCAACATCGATCAACCGCAGGTTTCTCACTGCTTTCATACCAAAGATGTTCCCCGCAATCCCGCTCAACAACTGGACTGCGTTACCCTCCTCCCAGAGAGCGAGTGGGTAGGCGATTTTTGCAACGTTTCCTTCGATATAAAACGCGGTAGCCATAAGACCTTTCATACGGGAAGGAATGGTATGGAGTGTTGTCCATGTACCCGTCGAACTCTCCGATGCTATTCTTCCCACTGCTTCACTGCTCCGGATCCCGGCAGCAGGTTCAAAATAATACAGGCAGATGAGATCGTCCCGGGCTGGTTCATAGTCCAGGTTGACAAATTCTTTGTACCAGTCAATTGACATAGCTGTTCCTGTACAACCAAGGGATCTCGTAGTAAAAAATGTTCCCGGTGCGGGAGGCAAAGACATGCGGGTCATGTAAACCGGTTTATAATGAAGCACGAAGGTAAAAACAGGAAAACGATTCCACGAAAGATATTGCTATTCTTCAATCGTTTTTTGATTAAACCGCAATTTTGAGGAAAAATTGCAGGAACTGCAGGGAAATACCCGGTGACGAAACTATATCTGTTCTTCCGGGCAACCCATGAGCAGAGGGAACACATCAATGACTGACGTGGAAATAGCAAAAAAAAATGGTGAATCGTATCTGAAAACGAATATCACCGCAATACAACACTCATTGTCGTACGATGAAACAGCCTATCACCTCCCCATTTCGTTCGCACTCACCGGCATAGCAGTTCATAACCGGGAGGCAGCTCTTGATGTATTTGCAAAGACGGCCAGTAACCCTCTCGTTGCAGCGGAATGCATTCTTGCAGAAAAAACAGCTGCTGAAGGTAAGGAACCCTCCCCCTATACTGGTTTTATCGATGATACTATAATCCGGAAGCTCGGGTATTCCCTCGTTGATGGCAGTATCCTTGGGCTGGCACTTGTTCTCGGGACTCCGGAAAGCGCCGGGAGTGCTTCTGCTATCTGCCGCGAATTACAGGAAAAATACATGCTCACATTCCTTGCCGGGGATGTGGTCACATCACTTTCCGGTGCCGGTGTGAAACTTGGACTTGAATACCGTCTAATCCCTCTTGGCTCGGCACCTGCCTACGGGATTCATTTTGTCGATATTATTGCACGGGTAGCGATGATGTTTGGGGGTGTAACCCCCGGCGACATACACCGTCTCTTAACGTATGCTACCGAACGGGCAAAAGCAATTGTTATCGTGTTTCCAGGACTTAGTGACCAGGAAATTGCGATTGTTGACGGGATGAGAGTCCTTGGGTTCCCCATCCTTTCACTGGGGGATTACCAGGGTGGGACGTGGATCCCGTCACTTCCCGAAGAGGTTGTGCGCATCGGTATGGAGCAAAAAGGAATACGGGTGAATGTCACTGCCATCCCGATCCCGATGGGGTGTTCACCCGCATTTGAGGGAAAGAGCATCCGAAAAGAGGAGATGTATGTTGAGTTTGGCGGGGGAAGATCTCCTGCTTTTGAACTCTTACATATGAGTTCTGCTGACGAAGTCAAAGACGGGCAGGTGACCGTTATCGGCCCCGAGATCGATGCGATGAAGGAGGGGGGTGCGTATCCGCTTGGAATTATCGTAAACGTCGCCGGTAAAATGATGAAAAAAGATTACGAACCGGTCCTTGAGCGAAGGATCCACAATTTTGTCAATTATGGAGAAGGATCCTGGCATGTTGCCCAGCGGGATATCATCTGGGTGCGGATCTCAAAAGATGTCGTGGCAAAAGGAGTAAAACTTGAGCATATTGGTAAACTTATTTTAAGCAAGTTCCGGATGGACTTCCCAAAGTTGCTCGATGCAGTTTCTGTCACCCTTATTACCGATGAAGCGAAAGTGCGGGCAGCAAAGAAAGATGCAGAACGCGTGTATGATGAGCGGGATGCACGTATCAAAGGCATGCGGGACTCTGATGTGACCACCTATTACTCCTGTACACTCTGCCAGACTTTTGCCCCCAATCATGTCTGTGTCATCACTCCCGAGCACCCGGCTCTCTGCGGCGCTATCAGCTGGCTGGACGGAAAAATTGCGTATGAGATCTCCCCTTCGGGTGCCAACCAGCCAATCGAGAAAGGGGCAGTCATCAACACCCTGAACGGGGAATTTGAAGGGGTTAACAAATTTGTCAAAAAGGCGAGTCATGGTGAGATAGACCGGTGTTCACTCTACAGCGTGATGGAATATCCGATGACGTGCTGTGGGTGTTTTGAGTGTATTGCCCTCATACTTCCCGAGGTGAACGGGATCATGGTGGTGAACCGTGAATTCAAAGGTATCACCCCCTCGGGAATGTCATTCTCCACGCTTGCCGGAACTATCGGTGGAGGGGCTCAGACACCGGGGTTTGCCGGTATTTCAAAGCATTATATCCTTTCCGACCGGTTCTTACAGGGTGAAGGTGGCATCGGGCGTCTTGTCTGGATGCCCTCCCCTCTCAAAGAGGAGTTAAAGACCCGGCTGGTGAAAAGTCTTACCGATCAGAACAGGGCAGATCTGTATGAAAAGATTGCCGATGAGACCAGTGCAACGACTATTGAAGATCTTATCTCCTTTTTGGACCGCGTGAAACATCCCGCCCTGACCATGAAACCGCTGGTGTGAGGGAATAAAATGGGATATGATCTTCATTTTGGCTGGACAGGTGCGATAGGCAAGGTGATCCTGGGCGCCACCAGATCAGACGGGGGAACAAGAAAAATATCCTATCAGGTCGGTGGAGGAACAACACTCCCGCTCCTTGATCAGGATCCATTATCTTCCTCACCACTTGTTGCATTAGAGATCTGCGATAACCCGGAATACTGGTCCCCGATCGTCAGAAATTTCTGCGGAGATCTGGTTGATTCCGTGGATGACTGGGCAAAAACTGCTGAAACAGTCTATGGTGCTGATCTGGTTCGCCTGTACCTGACCAGTACGCGACAGCGGAATTTTTCTGATATTAAATCCGTAGGAAAAACCCTTGAGACCGTGCTTTCAGGAACTGCCCTCCCGTTAATCATCGAGGGTAGCAACGATCCTAAAATTGACAGTGAGATCTTCTTGAAGTGCGGCGAGACTGCCGAGGGAGAAAGACTTCTCCTTGGAACCGCAGAAGCCGGGAGGTACCGGAGCATTGCTGCCGCAGCACTTGCCTACAACCATTCACTTATTGCACAGTCCCCCATTGATGTCAACCTTGCAAAACAACTCAATATCCTGTTGCGGGAGATTGGTGTGCAAAGGGATCATATCTTGATCGATCCGTATACCGGCGCTCTCGGTTATGGCTTTGAGTATTCCTATTCGGCAATGGAACGAATCTGGTTCTCTGCACTTAAAGGGGATACGGATCTCGCTATGCCCATGATCTGTTCTGCTATCGATTCGCTGACCATAAAAGAAGTCAGGGAAGCAGAGCCTGCCCTGCAGGACGACATGGCTATGCAGTGGGAGTTTTATACCGGTATTGCGGCAGCGGCCGCCGGGTCCGAAATTGTCTGTGTCCGTCATCCAAAAACGGTAGGGATGCTCAAAAAAGCGTTTGCCAGTATCAAAACCGCTGCGGGTTCTACGGAGGTAAAAAAGTAATGGCGCTCAAGGCCCTGGATATCTATAAACTCCTGCCAAAAAAGAACTGCAAGGAATGTGGTGATCCTACCTGCCTCACCTTTGCCATGAAACTCGCCGGGGGAAAAGCGGATGTAGATCTCTGCCCCTACCTGGATGACCAGGCAAAATCCGTGCTGGGTGCAACTACGCGACCTCCCATCCAGCGTGTGAATATTGGTGTAGGAGAACGGTCATTTGCTGTCGGGGAAGAATTTGTTCTTTACCGCCATGACAAGACCTTCTATCACCCCCCGGGCATTCTCTTTAAGGTATCAGATACCCAGACGCCTGAAGAGATCACAACTATCACCATCAGGGTGAGGGATGAATCATTCACCCGAATCGGCACCGAACTACGTTTTAACGGTATTGCAATCGAAAATACAAGTGGATCTGCAGACGCATTTGCCCGCGCTGTCATGACCGTTGAGGAATCTGCAGATCTTCCCCTTGTACTGATCTCAAAGAACACTGAGGCGCTCATTGCAGCACTTGTCCAGGTCGGGAGCTACAAACCCCTGCTCCATGCTGCAACGAAGGAAAATTTCAGGGAACTGTGTGCACTTGCAAAAAAACATAGTTGTCCTTTAGCAATCAAAGCCCACGGGCTGGATGACCTCAAAGGGCTGGTAAAAGACTGTGTGACTGAAGGGGTGAAGAAACTGGTCATGGATATCAGTCCGCAATCCCCCGGTGATTTTATTGCAACATCAACGGCTATACGGCAACTCGCCATTACCCGTCAATCCCCCGACCTTGGCTATCCGGTATTTCTGGATGCCACGCATCCTTACCTGCAGGATGCTGCGATCGCACTTGGCATAGTCAAATACGCATCAGTTATTATCACGCCACCGCTTTCCCCGGCATCTGCAAAGGCTGCCCTCACGCTTCGCCAGAATATTTACACGGATCCCCAGAAACCCATCCAGATGAACCCCGGCCTGTATCGTGTCGGGTCCCCGGGAAAAGATGCACCAGTACTGATGACGGTAAACTTTTCCCTGACGTTCTTTACTCTTCAGGGTTACTTAGAGTCTACCCGTATCCCCTGTTTCATGCTGATTGTCGATACGGAAGGGCTCTCTGTCATGACCGCAGTAGCTGCAGGAAAACTCAATGAAACGCTGGTGCGTGATTCTATCAAAAAATTTGATCTGGAGCATGAAGTATCTCACAAAACCCTCATCATTCCGGGCTATTCCGCACCCCTGTCCGGAAGGATTGAAGAAGCGACCGGATGGAAAGTGATGGTCGGTCCTCGCGATGCAGCAGAGATCGGGGAATACCTGCACGAAGAATGGCAGAAACAAAAATCATAAAAAATCCAGAATTTTTGCATTTTTTAGGTTCTATTGAACCCCTCTTTTTCAAAGTCATTCGGTAATTCTTCGCGGCGGCTATGAGGGTAACCCCCTCTCTCCCCCATAGGGGGAGGCAGCCCAAGGGGAGCCTTCCCCTGACCCCTTCTTTTTTGGGAGTAATATTTTCAACCTTCTCGGGGGTTATCGCACTATGGGGGATGCCCGAGCGGCGGGGGCGGAAGCACGATGTGCTGGCGCCCCCAAGAGCGATTAATTGTTTCTTTGAGGATTTCAACAAAGCCCATTTTTAGTATTTCGTTCTCGTTTCATTCCTGAAACAAGCAGGTATAATCACCACAGCATATTTCTTATCTCTCTTCCCAATGGTATGGTTAAGGACAGGCATTCATGCACACTATAACATTTCTTCCCGAGTATCGCAGGATTGAGGTAGTGCAGGGAAGTACCATTCTTGATGCTGCCCAGAGGGCCGGCCTGAACATTAATGTAGTCTGCGGCGGACAGGGTAAATGCGGCAAGTGCGTGGTTTATGTTCAATCGGGAAAAACGGAATTTGACCGGCAGAAATATATCCGGTTTTTCAGTGAGGATGAACTACAAAAAGGTGCATGTCTTGCCTGCGAGACCCTGGTGCTTGGTGATCTGCAGGTGTTTGTTCCCGAGAGTACCCTTATTCAGGAACAAAAAATCCTGATCGCAGGCAGGGATACCGGTATCGAATTGCATCCTTCTGTCAGGAAATATTATGTCGAACTTCAGCCGCCGACGCTCACCGATCCCTCTCCGGATCTCACCCGTCTTTTATGGGGAATCCAGAAGAGTGGTGGGCCCGTTGCAGAAAAAATCTACGTTCCCTTAGAAGTGTTACGTGAAATCCCCTCGCTCCTCCGTCACAGTAACTGGAGAGTTACCGGTACAATTGCCCTTGTTCCTGGTGGTTACCGTCTTATTGATCTCCAGGAAAATGATACATCAAAACGCGTATTCGGTGCTGCGATTGATCTCGGTTCCACCACGATTGTCGTGTATCTCTGGGACCTGGTCATGGGCAAGGTTGTTGCGGTTGCTTCGAATTATAACAAACAGATAACCTGCGGTGAAGATATTCTCGCACGGGTGAATTTTGCCCGGAAAAACGGGCTCACAAAACTTCAGGCACTCGCTACCGAGAGTATCAATACTGCACTTGTCTCCGCAACTACTTCCGCAGGAATTGACCGCGAAGATATTTACGAAGTGGTTATTGCCGGTAACACGGTGATGACGCATATGCTTCTCGGTATAGATCCCGCGTATATCATTGCTGAACCTTATGTGCCGGTAGTCCAGCGGGCGCTTTCTGTCGCGGCAGGCAGGATAGGAATTATCGGTAATCAGAACAGCGGGCTCTTTGTCTTCCCTGCAGTCAGCGACTTTATCGGGGGTGATATTATCGCTGATATCCTTTCCTGTGGTATGAGTGAGCGTGAAGAGATCTCGTTATTGATCGATATCGGCACCAACTTTGAGATCGTTCTCGGCAACAAAGACTGGATGTTTTCCTGTGCCGGTGCTGCCGGACCAGCACTTGAAGGCGGAGAAGTGCTCTTTGGTATGCGGGCAAATCCCGGTGCAATTGAGAAGATCACCATCGATCCTGTTACGCTTGATCCTGCGTATAGCACAATCAACAACATCAAACCCCGGGGCATCACCGGTTCCGGATTAATCGACCTTCTTGCAGAACTTTTTTCAGCATGTGTCATTGACAGGACAGGACGGATAAATACCGGTATAGAAAATAAACGAGTCCGCACAGGCCCTCACTTCCCGGAGTTTGTTGTAGCCTGGGCCGGTGAAACCGATATCGGCAAAGATATCGTGATCACGGAAAATGATATCAAAAACCTGATTATGAGCAAAGCCTCGATTCATGCTGCCTGTGTAACGCTGATGAAACAGGCTGGTGTGACCCGGCACGAAATCGCTACCATCTATGTTGCCGGTGCATTTGGCAATTATCTGGACAAGAAAAATGCGACAATTATCGGGTTGATCCCGGAGATAGACGCAGATCGGATAAAAAATATCGGAAACGGGGCAGTGACGGGTGCAAATCTTGCGCTTATTAACCGG
>JAPKXT010000175.1 GCA_026394695.1 Methanoregula sp. | reverse complement strand
CGGGCTGACATTGTCATAACAACGGCCGCCATCCCCGGTCGGAAGGCCCCCCTCCTCATCATCAGGGAGACCGTCGAGATGATGCGACCGGGTGCTGTTATCGTCGATATGGCCGCCGAATCAGGAGGTAACTGCGAGCTGACCCAACCCGGCAAGACCGTCCGGGAGCATGGTGTCACGATCCTGGGTCCGCAGAACCTCCCGGCCCGGGTGCCGTTCCACTCGAGCCAGATGTACGCAAAGAACCTCCAGTCGTTTCTCGCGCTCCTCTTCGACAAGGACGGGGCGCTTATCAGGGAATTCACTGACGAGATCCTAGTCGCGAGTCTCCTGGTCCACGCTGGCGAGGTGCGCCACGGGCCAACGCGTGACCTCCTGAAGGGAGGGAAACCATGAACGACGTGACCATGCTCTGGACCGCGGTCTACATCGCGATGCTGGCCGCGTTCACCGGCTACGTCGTCATCAGCCGGGTCCCCGTCATCCTCCACACGCCGCTGATGAGCGGTTCGAACTTCATCCACGGGATCGTGCTTATCGGTGCAATGGTCGCTCTCGGTCTCGCGACGACGCCCCTCGAGCAGATCATCGGGTTCATTGCGGTCATCCTTGGTGCAGCGAACGTCACAGGTGGTTACGTTGTCACTGAGCGGATCCTCCAGATGTTTGACCGCAGCGGGAAGAAGCCCAAAAAGGGTGCCTGAGATGATCGACTTCTCCTGGGCTATCGACCCGGTCTACATTGCGACGATCTTCTTCTTCATCGTCGGCCTGCAACGAATGAGTCACCCGCTCACTGCCCGGAGCGGGATTGTCTGGGCCGGCGCCGCGATGTTGATCGCGACGCTCGTCACGTTTCTTACCCCGAACCTCACCAACTTCACCCTGATGGCACTTGCAATTGTCATTGGAGGGGGCTTCGGCTACATCGCGGCAAAGCGCGTCGGTATGACCGATATGCCCCAGATGGTCGCGTTCTACAATGGCATGGGCGGCGGCGCAGCTGCCGGAATCTCGGCGGTCGCACTCCTCGGCACCACCACGGCCCCCTCCGGTTCACTCGCCGTCATCGGCGGCCTCATCGGAGCCGTCTCGTTCTCGGGGAGCCTCATCGCGTTCCTGAAACTCCAGGGCTGGATGCGGCCACGGCCGATCACCTTCAAGGGTCAGCAGGTCGTCAATATGATGATCTTGGCCCTTGCCATCGTGTCCGGTGTGCTCGTCCTCTCGCACCCATCGTGGATCCCGCTCACTGTCGGTATGTATCTCCCGCTGTTCTTTGTCCTCTCGCTTGGGTTCGGGTTCCTAATGACACTCCCTATCGGCGGTGCTGATATGCCGGTCGTTATCTCGATGTACAACGCCTTCACCGGACTTGCTGTCGCACTCGACGGGTTCTCGTTCGCGACCCCCAACTATGCAATGGTCATTGCAGGTATCATTGTAGGCGCCGCGGGTTCGCTGCTCACGCTCCAGATGGCGCGGGCGATGAACCGCTCGATCTCGAATGTCTTTTTCGGTGCATTCGGTGCGACGGAGGAGAAAGAGATGCAGATCCAGGGCAGCATGAAGTCGATTGAGGCTGACGACGTCGCAGTCATGCTCGCCTACGCGAACAAAGTGATCATTGCCCCCGGCTACGGTATGGCGGTCGCCCAGGCCCAGCAGAAGGTCAAGGAGCTGACTGACCTGCTCGAGAGCAAGGATATTCAGGTAAAGTTCGCAATCCACCCGGTCGCCGGGCGAATGCCCGGGCACATGAACGTCCTGCTCGCTGAAGCAGGGGTCGCCTATGACCACCTCTTCGACCGGGACGAGGTGAACCCGGAGTTCCCGAGCACTGACGTCGTTCTCGTCATTGGGGCCAATGATGTCATCAACCCGGCGGCGCACCGGAAGGGCAGCCCGCTCTTCGGCATGCCAATCCTCGACGTTGAACAGGCAAAAAACGTCATCGTCCTCAAGCGCGGCCAGGGTAAGGGATTCGCCGGCATCGAAAACGACCTGTTCTACCGGGACAACACGCGGATGCTCTACGGTGATGCCCAGGAAACTGTCGGCAAGCTCGTGCAGGCCCTTAAGAAGTTATAAGGTCTACACACTTTTTTTTTAAAAATGGTTTTTGCCGGTAAGTGACAGTCCGTTATCCCATTTTTTTCAAAAATATTGCAATGTTTATGCTATCAAAAAATTGTTAAAAAAATAGGGTGACTGTATAAGATCCTCCCACTACACTGATGAGGGAACAGCCTCATCTAAACATCATATTGGTTTATTTCACATCCCGGCACTCAACCAAAAAGCAAAAGTATCAAACCATCGCAACCAATGCTGATTGTATGCCATTCTGTATATCATGTGGTGCGGAGATCCCGGCTGATAAGAAGTTCTGAACATCATGTGGTGCACCAATGGACCAGTTTGCAGGGTTGGTTACTCCGGACAGTCTGCTCCCGGTACAACCTGTTGCTATACAAAGACCCGGAATATCGAAAAAAACCCTGCTCATACTTGGCATTGTTGCCCTTCTTGTCATTTGGTGCCGGGGCATACGTGGCAGCTGTCCCGGTGCTTAAAGGGCTCTCCCCACAACAACCTTTACCGACACCGGTTGCAACAACCCCGGTACCGCTTCTAACCCCGTCTACGCCACCCACAAATACTTCCCTGACACCTCCTACAACGGGCACTCCCCTGCAGACCCTGGAGGTACGGTATGGCGAGAGTTATGAACAGGTCTACACGCTCAACAAGAATTTCGCATTCGGCCAAAAAGAAGTTTTTTTCCAGAATCTTACACGCACTCCGCTGTATATCAAGTTCAACCTGACTCCTGCCATGATCACGCGGGAAAAGGTGATAAATATCGGTCTTTCGTCAGAAGAGATTGTCAATGCAACCTACCCCAGCCCGAATGCATGGTTTGAAGTAAAGGTTCTCGATGCAGGGTCTGGTGCGGTTGTTGATTCACGGGGATTCAATAAGGAGTATAGTGTAATGACAAAACAGGAATTTATGGTGCGGAACGAGGGAAACTACCAGGTGGAACTATCAGGCAATGATGTGTTTGCAGAATTCCGGATCCTTAGGGGGACTTCCTGAACGCACCTTCCGGCAATATTTTCTTTTCTTTTGATTGCAGAATCGTAGAACATTTTTCATGAAAAAAATTTTAAAAATTATTTCATTCTTGTCAATCAGAAATTTGTCCCATCTCAAGGACAAGCGATTTTGAAAAGATCTTTTTAAAAGCTTTTTTCTCGGCCTCAACGCCCCAGATCTCAAGCTGGCAGTCACCCCGGGCATTGACACTGAGGTATACTTTCCCTTTCTCTGCCCGGGTAAACCTGACGTTTTTGATAAATGCTGCATGACTGCGATCCAGGCTTTCTGCGAGTCGTAAGAATGTTGAAAGAACCCTGACAATCTCCCATTCGCGGGATTCCAGCTCCAGGATTTCGGGAGTCTTTTTTTGGGGGACTCCCTTGCGGTGGAACCGGGCGATATTTGCCATGATCGCTACTTCATGGCGGTCAAATCCCAGTAGTTCCGCATTGCTTATGATATAATACGAATGTGCCTGGTGGTTGGTGTAAGCGATGAATGACCCGATATCATGCAGGAAGGTTGCATATTGTAAAAGCTCCCGATCGTTTTCCTGCAGGTTGTGCAATCTGAGATCTTTTGCTGAATCGAAAAGATCGAGGGCAAGACTGGTTACTGTCCGGGCGTGTACTTCATTGATCCCGCACGATCTTCCGAGCTGCAGCACACTACGTTCCCGTGCAGATAATTTCCCGACGAGCGGGAAGTTATCCATCCGCGAGAGATAATCCGCCAGCAGACCGTCCTGCAGGCCCCTGCCGGTGGTAGTGATACGATCCAGTGAAAGATCTTTCATGAACGTATCGAGTATTGCAGCACCCGAGATGATGATATCTGCACGTTCCGGGTTAATACCGGGGACCTTCCGCCTCTGTTCAATGGGAAGTGAGCAGATGAGCCGGATCACTTTTTTCAAATCCCGGTACGAAAGATCGGTTCCCAGGGGTGAGATGTTCTGGTGCAGCGTCCGGTTGGCAATCTCTGCAAGGTTCATAATGGTCCCCGAGCTTCCAATTGCACAGTCAATTTTCTGCATTCGTAGTTCCCGGATTGTGTCTGCCATCACCGTTTTTGCATGCTGCAGAATCTTTTTATACAGTGCAGGAGAAACCGGTGCAGGATCCTTTGTGTTCAGGTACAGGTTTGTTAAGCGTATAGCCCCGAGTTTGAAACTTTCAAGAGTCTGGTACTGGTGTTCATCACCAACGGCAATCTCGGTGCTCCCACCACCGATATCAATAAAGACAGCCGACCGGCCGGCAAGATGAATGCCACTTGACACGCCAAGGTAGATCAGTCTTGCCTCTTCGCGCCCGGAGACAACACGGACATCCAGCTGTGCCTCCCTCCGGAGCTGGATAAGAAGTTCATGCTGGTTTACCGCCTCGCGAGTAGCAGACGTGGCAACTGCTACAAATTCCTCGGCATTAAACGTACGGGCAAGTTCGGTGAACTTTTTACACACGACGATCGCCCGCTCCATTGCTTCGGGAAGGATCTCTTCTTTTTCAAATTCTCCTTCACCAAGGCGGACCTGCTGTTTCTGGCGGGTAAGGATTGTGTAGGAATTATTCGGGTTGATCCGGACTACCAGCAGGCGCACCGAATTTGTACCGATATCAATAAATGCAACAACACGGCTCTTTTGACCGGGATTTTTAATGTTCAATGGATCACCAGGTTCCTGTTAAATGCCCGGGTAAAAAGATCGGACTTCACCCGAGCCCGTTGTATTTCCACCGATGCATCCAGAGAAGATGTGACATGAACAATAATCTCCTGCGCTTCAATAGTGCAGGATACAGCCTGTACAGTTCCGAGATGGAGATAGTCAAAACCGTCTGCAAGGCGGAGAATCGCAGCAAGTACCAGCACCTGTTTTTGGTATTCGAGGGAGAGTAACCTGAAAAATCCCGATGTTTCAGGAGTTACGTTTCCGCGATGGGAGCGGGCAACAAGGGAAATGATACTTCGCTCGGGAATGTCAAAGGGCAGGTTTTCTTCAGACATAATCATCCCGGCGCTATGGATGTTATGCTTCTTCTGCCCGAACTTCCATCCAATATCATGGAGAAGGCCGGCACTCCCGAGTAAGAACCGTTCACGCGTACCCAGCTGATGAAGTGGCTGGAGGCTGTCAAAAATCATGAGAGCAAGATCTGTTACATGGCGGCTGTGCTCAAGTACTCCCGGGTATTCCGATGCAAGATTACTGACTGCGCTACCAGCTTCTGGCTCGTTGTACACAGTCAGCGGTTGGTACCTTGATTTTCGTCCCTTCACCAGGATCCTGCATAGTTCATCCCAAGTCTGCAACCGTCCCAGTGTATCCCAGTAGCGCATGAACGTACGATGGAGTATCGTTCGTTCCTTCTTACGCTCCTGCAAAAAAAGGATAAGACTTGAGATGGTGGCAGCATCAGGGCGTTTTGTATTACCGGTTGAACGCAGGAGTGCTCGTTCCTGCAGGAGGAGCAATGTCACCTGGTCGATCCACACATCACAGTCATGGAGATCCCCAAGTATTTCCTGGACCTTTTTTACACGGGCAAGGATCTTTTTTAACCCCCACCGGTATACCATGCCGTAGATCTCCATGGTATACCGGAGTTTTTTTGCGGCTATCCGGGTTGCATGATGTTCAGCCACAGCATCCGGATTGGGTACCCATTGCTCGTACGAGAGCATCGTGTGCAGCCTTTTTTCAATACGGAGAGTAGCAACCGGCGATATGCCATAGACAAGAGATTTTTTCGGTACCCTCCGGCAGGCGGACAGGTGATTGCTGAACGTATCGCGCATCTCTTCAATAACGTTGCTCTTTTCCAGTTCCAAAAGCGCAGAAATTACTTTTGACTGGAGGGAAGTTCTCTTTTTTTGAAGTCTTGATGTCAGGTACTGGATGGCTGGACCTGTTGCCGGTACTCCCCCCGTGCTCTTCTTACGGCGGGAATTGAATTTTCGTGATTGTTTTTTCTCGTATTTTGACAGGAATGAAATCTGGACATCCGTATCCCGTGCTTCGCCCAGTGCACGGGTGATGTTTGTGATCTCCTTCATCCATTTCCGGTACTGCTTCTGGGGAAAACAGGGACGGAAGAGGGGGAGGGCAGCCCGCAGGCGCCGGGAGGCGACCCGCATCCGGTGGATATATTCAATGTCCTCAGACGCTTTTACCCCGTCAATCTCTTTTGAGAACGCATCGAGTAACGGGGGCAGGCGTTGCAGGCCATACCAGCATAACCCGGTTTTTGGGATAATCTGTTCACGGGACATTGTCATACCATATGCCACGGTGTTCGAGGAGCCAGGACTGGGCATCCAGCGAGGGCTCCTGTGCAGCATGCGGTGTACGTATATACGTCCCGTCACTCTGCATCAACCGGCTTTTAACAGTATCTTCCAGTTGAACGGGAAGTATCGTGAATACGATCGCTTTTTTAATTGCTGCATTTTCTACGGGAAAGAGGATCTCCACCCTCCGATCGAGATTGCGGGGCATAAGATCGGCACTTCCCAAAAATACTTCGTCATTGCCACCGTTGCGGAAATAATAGATGCGGGCATGTTCAAGGAACCTGCCTACGATCGAATTCACGGTGATATTTTCGCTGATTCCGGGGATGCCCGGGCGCAGGCAGCAGATACCCCGGACCTGCAAAACCACCTTTACTCCTGCCTGTGATGCATGATAGAGTGCTATAATACAATCAGGGTCTACCAATGCATTCATCTTGAACATCAGGTATCCATCACCATACTCCCGGTGCCGGGTAATCTCGCGCTCAATCCGTTCTATGATGGATGAGCGGAGCGTGACCGGGGCGACCATGAGTTTTTTGTAGTTGTCAATCCGGGCATAGCCTGTCAGGAAATTAAAGAGATGGGCAATATCTTCACCGATTGCCGTGTTGCAGGTAAAGAGGCCAAAATCGGTATATATCCTGCTTGTTGTTGCATTATAATTGCCGGTGCCGAGGTGCAGGTAGCGACGGATCCCCTCTTTTTCCCGTCGTACTACCATGCAGAGTTTGGCATGGACCTTGAGCCCGACAACACCATAGACCACATGGACCCCTTCTCGTTCGAGTGCACGCGCCCAGCCAATATTATTCTCCTCGTCAAAACGGGCTTTGAGTTCGATCAGTGCAGTGACATCTTTGCCGTTTTCACGGGCTTCCATAAGTGCATTGACGATCGGGGAGTTTGATCCCACACGGTAGAGCGTGATTTTGATGGCCAGTACATCCGGATCATGTGCGGCCTGCCGGATGAAGTTCACTACCGGAGAAAAACTGTCATACGGGTGATAGAGCAGATGATCATTGTTGCGGATTGCTCCAAAGATATCCTTACCTTCAGCAAACTCAAGGGAAAGTGAAGGAATAAAGGGAGGATCTTTCAGGTCCGGGCGGTCGAGGGACATGAGCTGCATTAAATCAACCATGCCCACGGGATGACCTACGCGGTAGAGCATGGGGGATGTGATGCCCAGTTTCTTTTCGAGTATATGGCATATGCTGTCATGCATGGAGCTGTCAACTTCAATGCGCACCGGTTTACCCCTTGCCCGCTGCTCCATAATCTCTTCGACCGTTGTGAGGAGATCCGAGGCTTCATCAACTTCAATCTCAAGATCTGCATCACGGGTGATCCTGAACGGGAATGAAGCAACCGCTTCAAGACCAAAAAAGAGCGTGTCGATGTGTGCTGCGATGATTTCTTCGAAATAAATAAAATGCACTATCGAATCATCGTTTCGTATGGTACCGTCAGGTTCCGGTATCCGCACAAGCCGGGAAAAGAGGTTTGTCGGGACTTTGACGCGTGCAAAAAAATCCTTTTTGTTCTGGTCCCGGACTATTATGGCAAGATTTAAGGAAAGGTTTGAGATAAAGGGGAACGGGTGGGAACTGTCAAAGGCAAGGGGAGTTAAGACGGGAAATACTTCATCAATGAAAAATTTGTGCACGGCCTTTTTTTGTGTATCATTAAGATCGGCATAGGTATGGATGATGATTCCCGATGCGGCAAGTTTTGGAAGCAGCTCCTTATGCCAGCAGTCCGATTGTGCCACAAGTTCCGGCAGGAGAGCCTGCCGGATAGCGTCCAGTTGCTGAGTCGGTGTCATACCATCAGGGGGTGATTTCAGGACGCCTTTTGCAAGCTGCCGCTGGAGGGCCGATACGCGGATCATAAAAAATTCATCGAGATTATTTGTAAAAATTGATAAGAATTTTACCCGTTCAAGAATAGGATGACGACTGTCCATCGCTTCATCAAGTACATGACGGTTGAACCGGATCCAGCTCAGCTCACGGTTGATATAGAGCGATGAGATGTCAGGCAGTGGTTGTATGATTTCCATAATAACTCCTCATGTACTGTGTCTATTTTTTGTACAATCCCGCTTGGTAAGTAGTATTGATGGATATCAGATAAAATATAACCACACCCTGATGATCGATTAGCCCGAGAACCGTGATATCCGGCTCCTTATAAGGTTGGCAAAAGGATGGTATAGAATTTTTTTTGGAAAAACAGGGAAATTCCTGATAACTACAAGGATGCTTCCTTTTTTAAAAAACGAATGCCTGCCCGAACGTTTTTATATTCTCCTTTCCAATTCCATACTATGGTGATTTGCCATGAGTGAATGTTTTATTTGTCAATAACATGCGCTTTTTAGATACCACGTTACGGGACGGGGAACAGACCCCGGGAGTTTCGTTAAACCCGGACCAGAAATTTGAGATTGCGAACAAACTTGCTGATATAGGTATCGATGTCATTGAAGTTGGTTCTGCAGCCGCATCCGAAGGTGAACGGGACGCAATAAAGCTCATATCCGAAGCCGGTCTTCCTGCAGAGATTTGCACCTATGTCCGAGCCCTTCACCAGGATATCGATTTTGCCGCAGATTATGGTGCGGATTCAGTCCACCTTGTCGTACCCGTAAGCGACCTGCACATTGCAAAAAAAATGCGCAAAACGCGTGAGCAGGTTGCCCAGATGGCCTATGATTCCGTTGAGTATGCAAAGAGCCGGGGTCTTATTGTCGAACTTTCCGGTGAAGATGCCTCACGGGCGGATCAGACATTCCTGCAGGAGATCTTCTCTGAAGGAGTACGCCGTGGGGCGGATCGCCTCTGTTTCTGTGACACGGTGGGGCTCCTGACCCCGGAGAAGGTTGCAGGGTTTATACCTCCTATCTCTAAGATTGCACCGCTCTCCATTCACTGCCATGACGACCTTGGGTTTGCGGTCACCAACACGATGGCAGCGCTCAAATGTGGAGCTTCCTGTGCCCATGTTACGGTCAACGGTCTTGGCGAGCGGGCTGGCAACACGCCGCTTGAAGAAATTGTGATGGCGCTTGAAATTCTCTATAATTATCCTACCAGGATCAAAAAAGAGGAGATCTACCAGCTTTCTACGCTTGTTTCGCGCCTGACGGGAGTCCCGCTCCCGGTCAACAAAGCCATTGTTGGTGAAATGGCCTTCACCCACGAAAGCGGTATCCATGCCCACGGTGTTATGCGGGAACCCTCGACATACGAGTCGATAAAACCCGAGATGATCGGTCGGAAACGTCGTATTGTGCTGGGAAAGCATTCGGGTTCCGCTTCCGTGGAATCTGCACTTAACGAGATGAATTACAAAGCAGATGAAAACCAGATCAAAGAGATCGTTAAAAGGATCAAAGATCTGGGGGATGCAGGAAAACGGGTAACCGATACCGATCTGATGGCGATCGCCGATGCTGTTCTTGCCATCGAATGTAAACCGATCATTAAAATGCGCCAGTTTACTGCGGTATCCGGGAGTAATATGATCCCGACCGCCTCCGTTACGCTGGTGGTAAACGGACAGGAGATGACTGGTGCTGCTACGGGGGACGGTCCGGTGGATGCGGCAATGGAAGTCCTGCGCAAATGCGTGGCTGATGTGGCCGATATCCGGCTCGAAGAATACCACGTTGATGCCATCCAGGGTGGAACGGATGCACTAGTCGACGTAACAGTAAGATTAAGTAAAGACGGGAAGATAATTACTTCACGCGGCGCTCGCACAGACATCATCATGGCTAGTGTCGAGGCGATGATCGCCGGTATGAACAGACTATTGAGGGAAGAACATGAAAACCGGGGCAAAAATCCTCGTTGAATCACTGCAGCGCGAAGGAGTCGAGACTATCTTCGGCTACCCGGGCGGTGTGGTGCTTCCGATCTATGATGAACTCTATGACTCATCTCTGCGACACATCCTTGTACGGCACGAACAGGCTGCAGCGCATGCCGCGGACGGGTATGCACGGGCAAGCGGTCGTGTAGGGGTATGTCTCGCAACATCAGGTCCCGGTGCATGTAACCTTGTAACCGGCATTGCCACTGCATACATGGATTCCGTGCCGATTGTTGCCCTTACCGGGCAGGTCCCAACAAACCTGCTCGGAAATGACGCCTTCCAGGAATCTGATATCACCGGCATCACCCTGCCCATCACCAAACACAACTACCTTGTCAAAAATACTGCCGATCTCGGGCGGGTTATAAAAGAAGCGTTCTATATTGCCGGCACTGGTCGTCCGGGTCCGGTTCTGATCGATATCCCCAAAGATGTGAGCACAAATGTCATCAAAGTATCTCCTGTTCCCGATAAGGTAACATTACGGGGTTACAACCCGACCTACCGCGGGCACAGGCGCCAGATAGAAAAGGCTCTCCAGCTGATTGCCGCTGCTGAACGACCGGTGATCTATGCCGGAGGTGGTGTCATCATATCCAATGCATCAGGCGAGTTGGTGGATTTCGCA
This sequence comes from Methanoregula sp., assembly GCA_026394695.1. Classification (GTDB taxonomy): domain Archaea; phylum Halobacteriota; class Methanomicrobia; order Methanomicrobiales; family Methanospirillaceae; genus Methanoregula. The sequence goes on along the minus strand of JAPKXT010000175.1, from coordinate 149 downwards.
ACACAACTGGGAATCCCGATTGCCACCACTCTCATGGGACTCGGCTGCATTCCGGGGGATCACCCGCTCAATCTCGGGATGCTTGGGATGCATGGAACGGAATATGCCAATTTTGCCATCACGGAAAGTGATGTCCTGTTTTCCATCGG
>JAPKXT010000181.1 GCA_026394695.1 Methanoregula sp. | reverse complement strand
GGACGCTTCTTAGATAAAGCGACTGCAGAAATTGCCCGCGACCGGACAAAAGCCCCTCTTATGGTCACCGATGTCAGGTCCGGAGAGAAACAGGACAGGGCTCCTTCTCCCTTTGACACGACAACCTATATCGTTGCTTCGGCACGGCTCGGGTTCTCGGCTGCAAACGCGATGCGGATTGCAGAAGACCTGTACATGAACGGTTTCATATCGTACCCGAGGACTGACAACACGGTCTATCCCCCCTCGCTGGACATCGAGGGGATCTTAAAAACCATCCGGAATTCCCCGTTTAAAAAAGACGTGGAGTGGGTGATGGCGAACCGCCGGGCTGTCCCGACCCGGGGTAAAAAATCCTCCACCGACCATCCGCCCATCCACCCGACCGGTGCGGCAACCCGCGAGGCACTGGGAGATGATTCGTTCAGGATCTACGAACTCGTGCTGCGCCGATTTCTTGCCACCCTTGCACCGGATGCACGCTGGAAGACCTTAAAGATCCTCTTCGATGCAGGTGGCGAGGAATACACGGTTACGGGCGGGCAGCTCATCGAGCCGGGCTGGCATGCCGTATACCCCTTCAGCGAGGCCCAGGAAACGATCCTGCCCCCGTTTACCACCGGTGAACATCTCCCGGTAAAAAAGGTAACACTCGATGAGAAAGAGACCCAGCCCCCCGCACGGTACACCCAGAGCAAACTGATCCAGCGGATGGAGGAACTGGGCCTTGGAACAAAGAGCACCCGCCACGAGGTGATCGCCAAACTCGTTTCCCGCAAATATGTTGAAGGCTCTCCTCTTCGCCCCACGCTGGTGGGAAGAGTTGTCACCGAATCGTTAGAGCAGCATGCCGATATGATTACAAAACCCGACATGACCCAGACGATTGAAGCGCACATGCAGCAGATCAAGGAGACCAGACGGACACGGGAAGATGTGATCCTGGAATCCCGCCAGATGCTGCACCGTGCATTTGACCAGCTTGAAGCGAACGAGACCGTGATCGGTGAAGATATCAGGGGCAGGACTGCAGAAGAGATGAACCTGGGGAAATGCCCGGTCTGCGGGGGCATTCTTGCGATCAAACACCTGCGGGGCAACACGCAGTTCATTGGCTGTTCCCGCTACCCGGAATGCACGTTCAACATCGGGCTTCCCATGGCACAATGGGGTTTTGCGGTGCGTACTGATGAGGTATGTGACAAGCATCACCTCAACTTCGTCCGCCTTGTCCGGAAAGGTGCCCGTCCCTGGGATATCGGCTGCCCGCTCTGCCATCATCTCACCTCAAACAAAGAATCCCTTGCCGAGATACCTTCGATGACCGGGGCCCTTGCAGAAAAGATCCTCTCACAGCACATCTACACGGTTGCAGAGATCTCGCGCAGCAGCCCCGAACCTCTTGCACAACAGCTTGGCATCCCGCAGGAGACTGCACGCCAGCTCATCAGTGATGCCGGATCGGTCCTTGAAAAACTCCGTCGCCGTTCCGAATGCCGCAAGTTCATGCGTGAACACTTAGTACCACGAAAAGGACGCTCCTCGGCAAAGATCTTCACTGCACTCAAGGAACTGGGGATCACTGAACTTTCCGGGCTCGCACATGCCGATGCTGCAACACTAAAAAAAGCAGGAATCAGTGAGACGGAGACTGACCGGATCCTGACTGAAGCAAAAACCCTCCACTATGGCCAGGTGCTCAAAGATATCGGCATCCCTGCAGTCAGCTTAAAAAAATATATTGCTGCGGGCATAACAGACCCTGAAGCGTTTTGTAACAATCCCCCTGCCAGCCTGAGCAAACTTACCGGCATGTCTCCGGCTACTGTCCAGCGGCACGTTGAACTTGTGTGCATGTACCTGAAGAAACCTGTGCCGAAAAAAATCTCAAAACTCCAGATCGAACGAGGGAAAAAAGAATTGCTGGCAATCAAAGGCACTGACAAGGCAGTGGTTGAAAAACTGTCCCATGCAGGGATCATCAATGCTACAGCCCTGCTGCTGGCTGATGCCGGAAAAGTTGCGGCAGACTCCGGTATTACGCTGGGGAAGATCAGGGAAATTCAGGCAGCAATCCAGAAAAAGAAAGACAATGCCATCATCCAGCTCTGATAAGAACACCTGCCGGGCATTGCTAAGCTGCCCTCCATCGTCAGATGGTGTAAAATTCTGATAATCTGCATCCCTCACCGATTGCTTTTTCCCGTTTCGGTGAGCGGTATTCCCGCGATATCCTGTCACCACACACAAACTTCCCGGCCTTTTAAAAAAAATCCAGGCTCTGTTGAAACCCTCTTTTTCCAGTCATTCGGTAATTCTCTGCGGCAGCTATGAGAGTAACCCCCTTTCTCCCCCATAGGGGGAGGCAGCCCAAGGGGAGCATCCCCTTGACCCCCTCCTTATTCGGAATATTATTTTCAACCTTTTCATGGGATATCGCACTATGGGGGATGCCCGGGCGGCGGGCGCAAAAGCACGATGTGCAAAGAGCCTCCAGGAGCGATTGATTGTTTCTCTGATAGTTTCAACAAAGCCTGAAAGTACTCACAAAAAAGGTTATTTTTTCAGGTGGGTTACCAACCGCGCCTGCACTTCGTCCCAGTTCACA
>JAPKXT010000087.1 GCA_026394695.1 Methanoregula sp. | reverse complement strand
CCCTACTGCCAGGATCAGGGGGATCATAAGGATTAGGGGCACATCAAACAGGATCATGACTGAGCCGGTAATCACAATCACGGTAAAGAGGATAACCCTGCGCAGACTTTCTTTCATATAAGATACATTCCTTATGCTCCGGCACCTGTTTTTCCCATATTCGAGAGTCCCTCGGGGCTGAAGAATATGTTCACTCCCATGGGCGCAATCAGGAGAATAAGTCCGGTAAGTGTACAGAACAGGGCTGTATAGAAATAAAACATATACCTGTCCCCTCCCCCGACAATCCGTGCAGCGATAATATTGGACACCGTGATGATGATAAGAGAAATTACTACAAAGTTGCCCATCTCCTTTTCAGGGAAGTTGGTGAACATAGACATCCCCCCAAGAGCACTGCCCGCAGAAACCCCTCCCGCGCTCGCGCCTCCTGAAGCAGCAGTTGTTGCCGCAAATTTTCCCATCATCGCCGTGACAGAGCCGGTCAATGTTAACATTATGCGGAAAAGAACAACAAAAATCCCTACCATTGCCATGTGCATGGGTACGAGGAGCACGATAAAACTGCGGGCATGCATATCTTTTTTCTCCCGCAGGAGTGTCTGTTCAAGTACCGATGACCCGACTACCGTACCGATCGGTTCCGGCGGACCCCCCATGATAACGGTATCAAGATAGATATTGAGATATTTGTAAATGAGGTTGCTCCCCGATTCACCGATGAACTTATCCCAGATCTGTTTGTTATCAAGACCAAGGTTCATCTGGGAATAGACTGAACTCACCAGAGGTTCGAGGGCGGTGAGAGACTTTTTGTCAAGGGTTGCAAGAGCATGTACTGCTGTGGTGCCCTGTCCCCCCATTATCGCTCCCAGACTGCGTATGAACGTGGAAAAATCGTTGTCACGAAGGGTGATATTACTGTCATCAATAAACCCGATAATGCCAAGAGGCGCCAGCAGCAGTCCCACCAGCAGGAATATCAAACCTGCATTGATCCCGATCAGCGCCATTACGATAATCACACCGATGGTCAGGGGGATAATTATCCTCTCCATCGCATGTATTGTCTGCTGTTCCTTCGATGCTCTTTCGATGAGTCCGTGGGATTTCGGGTCATCCGGCACTGACGTGTACATGAGCAGATTGCCAAAGACACAGATCACGAGGATAATTGCATAGGCCATGTTCAGGGTAGCATCCAGGCCCTGCGGGGAATATATGGCGATGGAGATCATGATGGTAACTCCGATGACCGTCCCGGAAAGGAGCATGGCAATATACGCATCGCCCCATTTTTTGAGCATCTCGAGTCCTTGCTCGATCTGACTTCGGTACACGCTTTTGACGGTCGAAAGTTCATTTTTTAAGAACTCATCATCAGGGACACCTGAGTCTATTGCATTTGCATACCGGTTCAGCATGCTTTTAAGGATAATATTATTTGTCCTGTCAGCCACTATCCCCAGAGATTCGGAATAACTGTAATTCCATTTTTTTACATACAGGTCCACTTTTGTAATGTATTTCGCTGAGATATACTCTTTCCGTTTCGACGCATACTCAAAGATCTCCGGCCTGGACGCATTTGCAATGGCAAGCGATGCCATATACGTGTTCAGAAAGAGGAGATCTGCCCCCATTTTCCTGTCTTCGGTGATCTGCGAGATTCTCTCTTTTAATCCCTTTATTTGAGAGGAAAACAGGATTTGACGGCCTTCTGGTTTTTTTTCCTGGTCCGGAGTGGTATCAACCATATCAGGAACCTATCTTTAAGAGCCCCTGCCTCTTGATCTTCGTTATCATGGTGAATAAATCCCAGAACTTGGTGTATCCTGCCTGGTGAAGCCGCTCGAGAATTTTTGCCCGCTTTTCTACCTCAAGATAGATCTCTGATTTTTTGTTCTCGGGCATGCCGAGCAAGGTGGCAATTTTATTCTCAAGTAAATAAGAGCTGCCCTTCCCCGACCAGATGAATGTATCCGTGATCGGTTCCCAGCTGAACATCTCGATAAACGTGAACCCCTGAGTTTCCGGGTTGAACCCTACCAGTTCGTTACAACTGATCATCCGCCGGACTAACTGACCATCGGGCCGTTTTACCGTACTCATGATGATCACCAGGTTGAGATTATCCACATAAGTCTTGGGAATATTGATCGGGTCTCCGCAAAGACGCTGGATGAGCTTTTCCACAGAAGCAGCATGGAAGGTACTCATAACCGGGTGACCGGTCTGCATGGCACCAAATGCAACAGCTCCTTCAACACCCCGTATTTCACCGACAAGAATCTGGTTGGGACGCTGGCGCAGGGCAGCCTTGAGCAGGTCAAACATGGTCACTTCTCCACCCGCAGCTGAACCACCTGTTCCCTCTCCTTTCCCCTTTGCAAGTGCCACTTCGCGGATCCAGTTCCGGTGCGGTACATTGAGCTCCGGAGTATCCTCGATAGTAACTATTTTATTTTCCGGGGGGATAAACGTCGTAATTGCATTCAGGAGCGTGGTCTTCCCGCTTGCGGTTTCCCCGGAAACGAACAGTGACATCCCGTGCTCCACGCAGATCCATATATAAGCGGCTGATAAATAATCCATACCACCGCTCTCGACAATATTGAGAATGGAGAGTGGCACTTCGTTCACTTTACGAATAGAAAAGTTGCTCCCGTGCCTGCTGATGGCAGTCCCGTACACTATGTTGATACGGGAACCATCGGGAAGGGTGGCATCGACGATTGGACTCCGGTAGGTGATCGGGCGCTTTATCCGTTCGGCAATCTTCACCACAAATTCATCCAGCTCACTTGAGACCGTGAATTCAATCACTGATTTGAGACCTTTGAATATCTTGTGTTCGATGAAGATTGGCCCGATCCCATCACAGGATATATCTTCTATATAGGGGTCGGAAAGGAATGGTTTGAGAACCCCCATATCGATCTTATCCCGGATAAGGAGGTATTCAATTGCCCGGTATTCCTCGTTGGTGAGGATCACTTTTCCTTCGGGTGTGAGGGGGATCTGGTGCTTCTTTTTAACCCGTTCCATATTGGCTTTTGCAGTAAAATCCGTTTTGAGGAACCGGACCATTTTTGATGTTATACTTTGCTGGTCTGGTCTCGTCCCGGTGAGCTGGGCAAGGTCAACATCGTTTGGTCTGATCACCGCAACATTCGCAAGCATCTTTTTGATGACTTCTGCCCGTTCCTTGTCGCTGACCGGATCCTCTTCAAAACCGTCAATCAGATCAATAAGTTTGGTTTCAATGACGGGCTGGAGCAGGCTCACGCTATGGAGAAACGAAGGCTCGATGGGGATGTAATAATTTCTGACATCATCAGGGTCAGGGAGGATGTGGATAAACGTTGTTTCATTGACCGGATAGATAATATTCGGACTCTCCATCGTGCGGAGATCTTTTTTTAATTCCGAAAGGAACAGGGGAAGTCCGTAGATTTTTACGGGGAATGTATGAAGATATTCAAGGAGGTGCGGGCTGGCCTTCACATACTCTTTGGCATTTGCCGGCAGCATTTTATAGAGCGGACTTGATTCAATATCATTATAAAAATCAACGGCCGAATCAATGACCTCCTGCTTGAAAGGGAGGTTGACGGCAACAGACAGATTCGCCATATCAGACCCTCGCAAAACTCATCGGGATAACCTTCATGCCATAACCGGGATGCACCTCAAAGCTGACAAGGTTTCCGGTTGTTCTCTTTGCGCCACGGACCTTGATCACTTCCATTACCATCACGTACTTGCTGCCAATGAGGGCTTTTCTCATGGTGAAGTGGGCATCGCAGATTGACCGTATCCGCACGAGTGTTTCTTCTTCAAATGCATACGAGTGCAGGGTGACAACAATCGTCTTGCCACGATCGACAAGGGTTTTGCAGTTCGTGAAGAAGGTTAGGATGTGGTCGGTATCCGTATATTCCGTAAAAAGGGTAAGTGAATCGATAATTATTACCGGTGATTTGCTTTTCCCGATGTAGTTGATCAGGCGGGGAAGGATACCTGCCATCTCTTCTTTTTTCGATTCAGAACCGTCCGCGTGAAGGGGGAAGATTTTGAGGTAGCCCCAGGCAAAATATTCCGAGATGTCAAGACTCATGGACTCCATTTGCTTGATGAAACTCCTGCTGGAGTTCTCTGTTGTAAACAGATCGACAGACATCCCCTGTTTCATGGCGCCCCAGATGATCTGCTGGGTGATTACGCTTTTCCCGGTGTCGTTTTCCCCTTCGATAAGAGTGAGGGATTCAAGCGGCAGTCCATCGGCAATTTTTTTATCCAGTTCATTGTTGCCCGTTGAGATGATCTTCCGGTCTTCATTGCCTTTAAGATCGGAGATATTTGCCGTCAGTATCAGCTCCTTTTGATATCAGGCATAGGTTGTCTGGGCATAAACCCCGTTGCTTGTTGTTACCTGGAACCATGTTGGTCTGGCCCCGATATAATTAACCGTTACCCACATCTTCTCACCGGGATCCAGCTGGTTTGGATGGATCACATCATGTTCAATCGTCATGCTCCAGTTACCCGGTGTTCCGGTTGAGGATTTTTCATACGTGTACTTCTGGTAGTCATCCGAAAGAACTCCATCCCACGTGTAGATATCGGTATGGTCGAAATCAGAAATAATTTCATTGCCAGTATTTGTTACGCTGAATTCCAGTGACGATGTTGTATTACTGATCTCTGACCTGTTAAGGCTGATGCTGGTACTGAGTCGTGCCTCGTTTTGCAAGGTGAGGTCTTTTTGTGCGGTGGCAACCGTTTCTGCTGCCGTAAGCGTGCTGCTCACTACGACATACGCCACAACCATAAGAAGTAACACTCCTATAGCCGCTCCGATAATTTCTGCTGCGGCCATGTTTTTATCAACTCACCGTAAATTCGTTTGATCGCCAGATACCACTGGGAGTGGCGAACTGGAAATAGATCCTGCTTCCCGTAGGAGGAATAGTTGTTTTTGCCGTTACTTTGAGCGTTTCACCGGGGTCCCAGAATTGATTATTATTAAGGTCATATCCGGAATCAAAAGTCTCTGTCCATTTATCATTTTCCAGGATGTCCGGAGTAACATTCTGGTATGCCAGACGATCAAAATTTCCGACTTCTCCACAAAAGACATCGGATCGCTTTATTTCATCGAGGGAGATCGGTTCGCTGCCGGTATTTTTCATCCACACTTGTGCTGTACCTGCGGATGTCGATGCAAATGTTGTGATAATCTTAAAATCCGTGCGGATCCTGACGTCAGACTGATGAGTTGTTGAAGAAAATGTTCCTGCCATATTGAACACGATGGGATATACGGCATTTATGAGGACCCCCGCTGCGACCACCGCGGTGATTAAAAACAATGCGGTGGTAATTGTTTCTGCGGACATCTGGTTAGATCCTGTCGGGTAAATTCATCCATTCTTCATCTTTTTCTTTCTGCATTGAAGACTTTTTCTCAAGGAGGGAGACGAAGGGGAGATCAATTCTTTCCTCACCACTTCTGGCCGTGCTGGCAGCCATGTTCTGCCGCTGTTCCATCATCACTTCTATCATATCGCGGTCAAGTGAAGTATCGTTTGGTGAAAGAATCCTGTTCAATGCGTAGAGTTCGGCAACAAATTCGTCCGGACCAACTTCATGCTCTTCTCCCAGATTTGCCGGCATGAGACGTGAGATCTCACGGATCTCGTCGCAGGATTCTTTCGGTATATATCCCATTGCCCGGTAGGACTCCAGAATGATCTCAAGCCGGTCATGCCCGACTTTTTTTACTGCCTGGTTCGTCCACTTGAAGAGTTTGTAGACTTTCTGAAGACGGAGTTTTTCATTTACCGGAACCGCAGGGGCCGGGGTTACATACGCTGCTTTTGGGAGTACTCCCGGTTGGGACCTCAGGACAGCCAGCATCTGTTCATCCAGTATTCTTTTACTGTTGTCAACAGGCGGACTTACCGGTTCAGTTTTACGTGATAACAGCTCTTTTTTATTATCGGATTCCTTTGTTATTTTTGCTGCTTCAAGCATGGATTCGCGAGCTTCAAGTGCAGCTTCCCGTGCGTCAAGTGCAGATCGTTGTGCCTCTTGTGCATCCATGGCTGCTCCCGAAGTTCCGGTCGCCGCCAGGGAAAACGGGTTCTCCAGTTCATTCATCCGTTCACGTATATCCATTAAAAGACGCTTTATGGAGGTTTTGATGAGATCGACCTCCCGCTCCAGGTTCTGGAGCTTGACTTCCGGGGTATCTTCTGACGCAACAGTAATAGTATGGTCTACCGGGGACTGGTTAACCGCCATGACGTATCTGTTTTTTATATTACATTCATGTCTATTAAACATTTTCTTAGGTAAATAGCAATAATTACTTGTTAAAGCTGAAAAACAAAAAAATTTGGCAGGGAATACTGACTGGTTGTGAGATAAATTCTAATAATATTTCAATCTGCAATTATGCTCCCGACAAAAACTTTCAAAAAGAGACACCGATAAAAAAACCGAATCATCCGGGTCAAAATGAGATTTGTGGCTTTTTTGGCTCTGTTGAAATCCTAGAGAGAAACAAGCAGTCGCTCGTGGGGGTTCCAGCACATCGTGCTTTCGCCCCCGCTGCTCAGGCATCCCCCAATAGTGCTATAATCATCAGAAGGTTGAAGAAAAACTCCGACAAAAGAGGGGGCAAGGGGATGCACCCCTTGGGTTGCCTCCCCCTCCGGGGGAGAGTGGGGGTCGCCCTCATAACTATAGCAGAGAATAAGCGAATGACTCTAAAAAGAGGATTTCAACAGAGCCGCTTTTAAAAAAAATCTTCAGATGGTGAAGCAGAGGGATTTCAGGTACAAAAATACCTCATTTTACCTGACAAAACCGGATTCAGCACAACTGCCGGAAGAGATTTTTTTTAAAAAAGGAGGGATTAATTGAGAATATTTGTTCGTGTGATCTTTGGAGGTGCTGTCTTTGTGAACGGTAATGAAGCTCCAACTGATGGCCTTATTTCAATGTTCATTTTGGTAGTTGCTGTTATATTGGCTACTACAAAAGAGATCACGACCTGTTCGTTCGGATTCAATGCAGTGACTGAATTGCCATTTAATGTTGTGGTAAATGCTGTCGAATTTGCTGTAGTACCCCGTGTAAGGGTTATCGGGGTAGTGTCCGGGGTAGAGAAGACAATCCTCAGGGTTGTCAAATCAATAGCCGATGCACCAGGGGCAAGACCAATAGGGAATGTGATATTGGTAATGTTAATATTATCATCGGAGAGTCCAAAGATCTGGCCGGTAATCATTATGTTTGAAGTCGACTGTTCAACACCTTTGTAAATGGTCTCCTGGGCCTTCTGGGTTGTGAAGAACCCGGCACCGAGTACCACGTATGAGAACACCGCCGCTACGACAACGAATGCGATAAGCACGATCGCCGCCTCAAGGCCGGTGAACCCTTCATCATTATGTTCTGGAGAATGCATACTATTACCTTCTTTTTCAGAGGAAACTGGATCTTCCAGTATCCCTATTTGACAAAATGTTTTAATACCATATATAGTATCCTCCTAATCAGGGTCCTGTTTTAGGAATTTTTCAGCCTTCCTTTTCCAGAACAAGCATGAAAAGGTACTGTTTAACGAATTTTTTTAGTACACGAGCTCTACAGAGTCCACACCAATACAAGGAAAATTTTGCCATCTTCCCATGCAATTTCCTTTCTATGGATTGCATCACCTGAAGATCTCAATTTTTTTATGACAAAACAAGGTAAAGATTCCATTTTTTTTATAATTCAATAGAATCTGGCAAAATATCAATATTTCCCGATATAGGCTGCCGGGACACGGATGTCCAGTTTATAGGAATTGAGCGAGTGTGCCGTAATAACGAAATAGTATTTTCGCGCCCCTTCGTAGAATTTCTCTTTCCAGGGGCGGGGATCTCCTGCTCCGGTCCATAACGATGAATCAAGCCCGCCGGGAGGAGTGATAGTACGGACAACCCTGTTGGGATCTTCAGCATCCATCACCTGGATGGTAAACTCAGGATTGGTAATGGAAAATGATCCCTGGATAACGGGTTGAGTACCTCCGGTTGAACCGCTCCCTTTTGAACCAGTGGCCGTTGATAAGATCAGGTTTTGTCCCTTTCCACCCAGAGGAGCAGCAGGATCAACAGTATACCAGATTTCCCAGTAGGGAAAAGGTATGGTAATTATCTGGCTGGTGGCACTGTATTTCCCGGAAATTGTTGCATAGATGGTTGTGGTCTTGTTCACACTGGTACTGTTAATTCTTGTTCCGCCGGGAAGTGCTACATTCATCGAAATACCATACGTTCCCGGGTCGACCAGACCAATGGTTTTTGTCTGTGAGTCCCATGTGGGGACGGGCGTCGGAGGGGTTGTTGTTACACGCGGGGTAGATACAGGAGACACATGGGTAGGACCGATGGTAACTGCCTGCGTTGTTGTGGGAAAGGATAGTGCGGAATGAAGTGCTTGTCCGTTGGCAAGTGGTTTGATAACGATAGCTATAACAAGAATGATGCCAATTGCCGCTACCACATACATAATATCTTTTTTATCCATGAAGATGTGTAAAAATATTCAGTCTCTGGTAATAAATAATGATGGCATTTACTAAAAACCGGATCCTGAAGGATAAATTCAGTCCTTCAGTCCTCTTACCTGATACCAACAAAAAAACATCGTTTTGTCGATGTTTAATGAAAATTGAAGGGGAATTGTATAACGATTGAAAATTTAAAAAAATACAAAAAACCGGTTTTGCCCCATGTACCTGACAGGAGCTGATCCTTACCATAATCCCGATTTACCTGTGAGAGTTCAGCAACGGTCCGGCAGCTCCGGAGTGATGAATTTTTTTTAGTAAATCTGTGAAAAACGTTTCGTCAAAGAGTCACAAATCATTGTTGATTTTTTGATGAAATCGTGAAAATCCGCTTTTTTTTTTAATTTTAAAAAAGTATGGAAAATATCGTAAAAAATTCAGTACTGTTGCTCAATCGATCTTTTTCTTCCCCATGGATTCAATGTACACGATCTCTTTGCCGATTTCAACGTGTCCCTTCTTGTCTTCAGGTATGGGAATTTCAAAGTTTGAAAAATCCTTCATGTCCATCAGTTGTGCCGTGTTGCCGGAGATGGAGATTACCTGCCCGCTCTTGCGCTCAACAACCGGAATATATGCCTTTGTCGATACGGGTTGAACGATAGATCGTTTCACCCCGTCAAAGATACCTAACGCATCGATCC
>JAPKXT010000127.1 GCA_026394695.1 Methanoregula sp. | reverse complement strand
CCTGCCACTCGCAGATACCTTACCTTCTTCTACAAGTTCACGGATATACTCTGATATTGCCTGGGGGGTGACACCGAGTTTTTCGGCGATCTCCTGCTGGCGGACTGCCGGCTGGTGCTCAGCGATCTCTACGAGAATCTGCAGTCGCGAAACCTCACGTTTGCTGCGCAAAATAGAATAGAGGGGATCCTTAGCGCCCAGTGTCAAGCAGCACCAGTCCCTGTCCCTTTACATCCATATGAGTGATCCGTTTGGCAAGTCCTTTGATGAAGATGGGACTGACATTGAATTTTCGGGAAAGGTCATTAATGGAATTGTTGCCTTTTTGGAGTTCTCCTTCAATCTGCTCCACGACTTCGCGGAGATTCTCATCGTTGGAAAGCGAGATGTACAGGATATCGGAGAGATCCGAAAGATTGCACTGGAAGTTCGCACGGAACTTGTTGTAGGTAGCCCGGAACTCTTTTTCCGGATTTACACCGGGCTTTGGCATCCGCCACTGTTCCTCCACGAGATTTCCTTTCTTTAATATCTGGAGACATAACGCTACACAGTCACTATCAACCTGCGCTTTGATCTCGCTTTCAGTCAACCACGATTTGTGTAAAAGTTCATAGACCTTTTTAAAAGATGGGTCGTTTAACGTCATCAGGAGAGGAACAAGCTCTACAGGATCGTTTACGATTCGAATATGGCCCGGCACTGCAAAAACCCTATAATTATATGGTTCTACAAATCAATAAAATTTTGCGGCACAATCATGCAAAAAACGGGCAGAATCACAGTTCGTGGAATTGTTCAGGGAGTCGGTTTTCGCCCGTTCGTCTACGCACAAGCCTGCGATCTGGGAATTGCAGGTACCGTGAAAAATCTTGGCAGTGAAGTGGAGATTTTTGCCCGCGGGGAACAGTTTGAAACGTTTTTGGCAGCAGTCTCCCGCGGTCCCCCGCTCTCCCGGATCGATTCGGTTACTGTCACCAGTTCTCTGCAGGAAATCCCCGGGGGTTTCTTCATCCTCCCGAGCGGGACCGGGTCGCTGACCGGTATGATCCCCCCGGATATTGCGATCTGTGATGACTGTATCGGCGATATCTTTGACAAACGCGGGAGATACCGGGATTACTGGGCAACTTCCTGCGTAAACTGCGGGCCCCGGTATAGCATCATCAACGAAATCCCGTATGACCGTGAGCGGACTTCGATGGACGAATTCCCCCCGTGCCCGGCCTGCGCACGGGAATATGGTGATCCCGGGTGCAGGCGCCACCATGCGCAGACAATAGCCTGCAGCACCTGCGGTCCGGAGCTCGTACTGTCCGACATACACGGAAACAAGGTTGAAGGCCTGGATCCAATCCGGGAGGCAGCCGGACTGCTTGATGCGGGAAGGATCCTTGCGATACGGGGTATCGGAGGATTTCACCTGGCGTGCATTGAAGAATCCGCCGATGAACTAAAACACCGGCTCGGAAGAATCGAGCAGCCGTTTGCCATTATGGTACGCCCTGATCATGTTGACCAGATGGTATCCATCTCCCCGCAGGAAAGACAGTCGCTCGAAAGTCCCGTGCACCCGATCGTGGTCCTGAAAAAACGCGATCCAACGTCTCATGCTGCGATCAGCAATCTCCATACAATAGGCTGCATGCTGCCCTACACAGGGCTTCACCATATCCTGTTCTTCCACCTTAAACACCCGCTACTCGTTATGACCAGCGCCAATATGCCCGGTTACCCGATGATCACGGACATTGATCAGGCTATGTCAAAACTGAACCGGGATGTGGACTTCTACCTCACGCACAACCGTACGATCGTGAACAGGTGCGATGACTCTGTGATTCGGGATGGCTACATCATCCGGCTCTCGCGGGGAATTGCCCCCATGCGGACGGCAATAGATCTGGGGAACCGCTGTATCCTCGGGGTAGGTCCGGAACTGAATGCAAATGCAACAATCTACAAAAACGGCTTTGCGATTACTTCCCCTCATGTTGGAAACGTGCGTAATCCGGCGACACTTGAATATTTGCAGGAAACCGTGAGGAAGCAGCAGCGACTCCTCGGGGCGAAGTTCGATGTGGTCGCTCATGACCTTCACCCCCAGTTCCTCTCAACCCGGTTTGCCCGCGAGATCGCGTCAGATCACGGGCTTGAACTCATTCCCGTTCAGCACCACCGTGCACACATCGCTGCCACAACTACCGGACCCTGCATCGGCATCGCGATCGATGGCGTGGGGTATGGCGACGACGGTACGGTATGGGGAGGAGAGATCTTTTCCGGGCAGGTCCCGGATCTCAAACGCGTCGCTCATCTTGAACCGGTACCCATGGCCGGAGGAGACCTCGCGACACGGTTCCCTGAACGGATGCTCTACGGGATTTTTCCGGAACAAAAAATTCTTTCACTCCTCGGTGCACGCGGTTGGACTGATGTTGAGATGGGTGTGCTTGAAAAACAGGTGGCGCGCCAGTTCAACGTCATCAGTACCACCAGTACCGGGAGGGTACTCGATGCCGCTGCTGCCCTTCTTGGGATCTGCCGGGAGCGTACTTTCGATGGTGAGCCTGCAATGAAACTTGAATCTGCGGCAGCAGGAGGGCACCCTGAAAAATGGGATCTCACTTTTACAACACTCCATGGGTGTGAAGTGCTTTCAAGCCGTTCACTCATACACACAGCTTTTGAACGGATACAGGCTGCACAGGACGGGGATATGCGGGCCATCCACGATATTGCCGCTTCATTCCAGTACAACCTTGCACGGGGTATTGCACATCTCGCCCTTCACGCGGCTGAGCAGGAAGGAATAAAAACAATTGCCCTGAGCGGTGGCGTTGCCTACAACCATGCAATCCGGGAAACAATCCGTAGAGAGATTGCGGATCACAACAGGAAATGCGTCATCAATTCGGAATACCCCCTTGGGGACGGCTGCGTCTCATTTGGGCAGTGTGTGTATGCGGGCAAACTGCTGGAACAGATATAATATCCATTGAGATCGCATGACAATACCTACAAAGTCGAGCAATTTATCATGCTGAAACATAAACAGGAAATCATCAGCGATGGACCCCTCTGAACAGATAACCAACCCTGAAAAGAAGATTAAAACCCTGGAACAGGAGCTCAACGACCTCAGACAAGGTCTTACTGCCGTGCAGGATTATTATTGCGAACTCGATCGTTTATCCAAAACCCAAGAGGCCGCAGAGAACTTTGAACAGGAGATTGTCAGGATACTGGTCGATGATGAAAGGGAATTTGATGGGATCTGGCAGTTCCATGAAGAGATGCTCATCGCAGATCCATCGGCAAGTATTCCCTGCGATAAAATGTATGATGCCTTCGTGCAGTACTGTAAAAAAACCTCACACTACGTCGTTGAGCTTCCGGCGTTCGAATTCATATTTGCCCGGATGGAGAATCCACATCCCCTGCTAAAAAAGGGTAAATGGAAGGGCTACCGGCTCAAAAAGAATTAAAATACAGCCAATCGGCTACCCTGCTTTTTCATGACCCACGTTAAAATTACCCGCAAATCAGAAATCCCGCTTATCGGTTCGGTCTACTTTGGCATCATTGACCGGGGTACAAACCTCCTCCAGGTACGCCCGAGTTGCGGATGTAACTTAAACTGCCCCTTCTGCTCTGTCGATGCCGGGCCTGAATCAACAACACGTACCGCAAGCTATGAAGTTGAGATGGAGTATCTCTTAGAAGCGGTCAAAGAGATTGCAAAGTTCAAGGGAAATGGCGTTGAATGCCATATTGATTCACCGGGCGAGCCGGTGATGTACCAGTATCTTCCCGAGCTTATCGCTGAACTCCGGCAGATCGATGAAGTGAGTGTCATTTCATTACAGACCAATGGTACGCTTTTGGATGCAGCAAAGATTTCTGCACTCGAATCTGCGGGCCTTGACCGGATCAACCTTTCCCTTCACGCTCTCGACCCGGCAATCGCAAAGATACTTGCCGGTGTTGAATGGTTTGATATTGATACGCTCATCGAAACAGCAAAAGCTGTCGCCCGGAGCAACATTGACCTTCTCATTGCACCGGTATACATCCCGGGGATAAATGACGCAGAGATCCCGAAGTTGATCCGGTTCGCTCAGGAGATTGGTGCCGGCAAAAGGTTCCCGCCACTGGGTATCCAGAAATTTGAGCATTACCGATACGGCAGGTCACCCAAAGGAGTAAAAGTCCAGAGCTGGTGGCAGTTTTTCAACAGGAGCATCCGGCCATGGGAGAAGGAATCCGGGATAAAACTCCAGCTTGACTCAGTCAGGGACTTTGGCATGGTGAGGCGACCTTTCATCCCCCTGGTCTTTTCCAAAGGAGAGAAAGTGACTGTCGAGATCCGTGCACCGGGATGGATCAGCGGGGAGATGCTCGGGGTCGCCCGCAACCGGGTGGTATCTGTGTTCAACTGCGAAAAAAAATCCGGGCAGGTGCGGGTGAAGATTGTTTCAACCAAACACAATATCTACATGGGCGTTCCGGTATGATACCCGCACAAGGCAAAACCACTATCTCTGCCAAGTTTTTTATCAGGATAAACACTATAGCGAGAGATAGCTGGACCAAAAATTCGTAATTATTCAATTTTTGATAATTCATAAATTGGGAGCAAAAACCCAAATTGGTAGTAACTGTCCGTATTGTATGGCAATAGTCACTTTGATGAATACTTATGTCGTGCCTGTCACGAGCAGATTATTCACGATCAGTGATTCTTAGCAAAGGATCTATCTCACGAACATAGTGATGAGATACATAAAATCAGGACTGATGAGTAGAATTTGAATGTAACTGCGAAGAAGTAAAAAAGAGAATTATCCGAACAGGGCACCGAGCCCTGCCATACCGCTCTCTTCGTCTTCCTTCTTGTGTTCTTCTGGTGCTTCTTCCTTTGCCGCGGGTGCTGCCTTGCCTGCGGCTGCTGCGGGTGCTGCTGCTGCAACCGGTGCCACAGCGGCTTTGCTGATTGCGTCCTCAATGTTTACGCCATCGAGCGCTGCAATGAGTGCCTTTACACGGGATTCATCTGCTTTAACACCTGCGGCGCTCAGGACTGCCTTGACGCCATTCTCGTCGACCTTCTTGCCTGCCTTGTGCAGGAGAAGTGCTGCATAGATATACTCCATCTTGTTCACCTCAATATCTAAAACTTATTTTACCAGGCTTTTAACTGCCTGGCTTTCTCTGTACGCTTTACCAATAATCGCATCAACAACGTCTTTCTCGTAGATCGCTGCTTCAACCGCTAGACCACGTGCATCCCTGACTGCTTTGGTCAGGATCGCACCCATCGTTTCCTTCGTCGGGATTGCTGCGTTAACCGATAAGTTGAACGCCTGGAGTCCCGCAAGCTGGATCTGTCCGAGGATAACGGTCTCGTCAACGGCGAGCACGGATGGCTCAAAGATATCTCCGTCATGGTACGCAACCTGCAGTACAAGTCCGACATCCATGGGCTTGATATCAAGCTTGACCAGGATAGTTGCGAGTTTTGCCGAGATGACCCCGCCTTTCTTCACGACCGTCTTGGTCTCACGGATCTTGACCTTCCCGCCTTCGATCGCTGCGGGAATGCCTGCCTGCTGGAGCTCGCCTACGATTGGACCCGGCTTGAAACTGGTCGGACCCTTTTCGATGACAATATCCTCCGGCGCTTTTTCGCCGGCTTTTGCCGCCATCTTTGTCTTGGTCTTTTCCAGCTGCTTGAAGAGCTTGAACGGGTTGTCATTGGTGAAGATGAGCGCCGAGTGGCCGGACACATATTTTGAGAGTCCTTTCATATCGCCGCCGATCTCTTCAAACGCGTGCTTGATGAGCGTGTTCCTGGTCACCTTGATGACAGCTTTGCCGCGGAGGTTCCTGCGGATCTGCTGCACCTGCTGTGCCGGGATACCGTACATGTCGACAAGCCCGATCAACGTGAACTTTTTTGCGTTCTTCTTGATATCAGCGACCTCGTCCTTCTTCCAGGAGGGGAGGTGGTGTGTATACAACGCCATTATTCCAACCTCACTGCAGGACCCATGGTCGTCTTGACAAAGACTGAACGGACATTCAGCGGACCCTGGTCGAGCACAGCTTCAATCCTCTTGACGATCGCTTCAATATTCTCAGCGACCTGTTCGGGTTTCATAGCTGTTGAACCGACCTTTGTAGAAAAGACCGTCTTGTCTTTTGTCCTGATCTTGACCGAGTTGCGCAGACGCTCAACAATCGGACGGATGTCCTGCCCGCCGGCAATCGGCATCGGCATCCTGCCCCGCGGACCGAGCCGGGGACCCAGATAACGTCCGACCTGCGGCATGACACCCATCTCAGCAAGGAAGTACCGGTATGTGCTGGCAACTCTCCGTGCTTCGCGGGGTGCACCACCGAGCCGCTCAACTTCTTCAGGGCCGATAATCAGATCAACCTTGGCATCCTTTGCCTGGGTGACAATATCTCCTTTCCCGATCACACAGATCCCGATT
>JAPKXT010000059.1 GCA_026394695.1 Methanoregula sp. | reverse complement strand
GTGCTCGAATTTCTTAACCAGCCGGAAAAATACGCATCATTATTCCGGGAACTCTACCATTGAATCCTTTTTTACCTGGAGATTTTTTAGTTCTTCCGTAGAGGACAGTCATCTCTCCCAGGTTTTTTGTAACAAAAGGACGGATCTGGGTTCTCTCTACCTGCCATCTCCAGTTGCCTGCTTCAGGTCAGGAGTGGGTCATCCGTGCTTTAGCACCAGGAGCGAGGAATCCTGCAAAGGGAAGATTTCCGTGTCGGTGATCGAGACCATGGCAAAACGGATGAGAAGGTCGGGTGTTCGATGGGGGAAATTTCCCATCTGATATACGTAAACAGTCTCTGTTTTTCGGGCCTGGTGGCTTCTGATTCCAGCCAGCTGCGGGTCGTGGCATTGCCATGCGCGCCGGTATACAGGAAACGGCTCTGTAGAAAACCTGATTTTGTTCATCTTTTCGTTGACTTAAAAAAATACGAAGGTGACCCCCTCTCTCCCCCAGAGGGGGAGGCAGCATGCGGGGTGTATCCCCTTGACCCCCTTTTTGCAATCTGGTTAACCTTATGAAAGGTAATCGCAATGTGGGGGGATGCCCAAGCGGCGGGGGCGGAGGTGATACCAAAAGCCCAAAAGAGCGTTATGATTTACTATTTCTGAGCATTTCTCCAGAGCCCAGGAAACAGTTCTTTATAATGTTGTGCGGGGCTCAGGGGTTTCTGGATGGATCGCCGGTAAATGCAAAGAGCAGGACTCTTAAACCGGGCAGGCCGAACCCGTCGATAAGTTCAGAAACATCAGGAGTAATAACGCCAAGATCTTCTGCAATAACCGGCAGATTGCCATGCTGTTTTTTTTAGGAAAAACCCCGTTTTTTCAATGCTTTTTCTATGGACCAGCGTCCACGTCCAAGCTCTTCTCCAAGCCTGGTGATAATCTGTTTTTTGGCCACCCCTTCAGCGAGGAGGCAGGTATATCTTTCATGAAGGTGCCTCAGGTCATTATCCGTCCAGGTCTTTCCGGAATTTTCAGGAGAACCGGTCTTGGGGTTTTGTAAAGTGGAAAGCAGGCAACCGGGAGTAATGGTCCTCATCTCCTGTATCTTTGTATTGAAGATCTGGTGGGAAATTTCAAATCCGATGGCCCTCCGGTCGAGGCCTATTGCGACTGCAGCAGTTGAAAATCCTCCGAGGAATAGATCTCCCACCAGATCACCTTCATTGCTGCTGTACTGGATCATCTTGATGAGTAACCTCGTGGGCAGTTGATTTTTGTTCTTCATTTGGCCGGGTTTGTATTCACGGTTAATACACCAGACATCTTCCCGGTCAAAATTATTGAGCGATCTGCCATCTGCGGTTTTTTCATGTAAACCGAACCGGGATTCGAGATTGAACGTCCGCCTGCCACCGGGCTTTTCGTAAAAAAGGATGTGGTAATGGGACGAAACGTATTTCCGGCGGGTAAATACCCCGAAATTATATTTCCAGATAATATGGTTGATCTCTTTGAGGTTCGTCCTCTTCAGTGCATTGAGCAGGTCAATGAGATTGGTGTATCCTGATACGATGTAGATCGAACCGCCGGGTCGCAGCACCCGCTCGGCTTCCCTGATCCACCGGATGCTGAAATCGGCATAGTCCGCCCGGGGGATTTCAACATACCCCCCGACTACAAATTCTTCTTTCCGGTTGTAGTGACGGTGGAGCAGGTCGCCGTTGATTCCATAAGGGGGATCGGTAATAATGAGGTCAACTGAATTATCAGCGATATGTTCAGCTGCCCCTGTGATACAGTCACCGTTATAGAAGGTGCTGTTGTGGAAAACGAACGGTTGCATGGTGCATCAGGATTTTTATAAAAATTATTCCCTGATGTATAGTAAGAGATTATGGTATTTTAGTGCGCTTGTTACAAGGGCAGGCACCTGGTGCTCA
>JAPKXT010000100.1 GCA_026394695.1 Methanoregula sp. | reverse complement strand
ATCTATTTCACCACGATAGATCCGGGTGCTCGATATCCAGTGACCGTCATCGGCAAGAACACAGCTGATCTGGTGAATGTCGACTTTTTTCTGCCCTTTTTTTCTCCTGAGAGTATTGATCTCTACGGCAACCGGAAGAGTCTCTTCAGAAACAATGAGAGCGTCGAAATCCGCATCGATAGCTGAACCAAACCGATCATGAAGAGGCTCAATCGCCCACCGGGTTGATTGGATAGTGCTGGAGATAAAACGCTCGAGATCTGCACTCCGGGCAGCAAACGGGCGTATCGGGTGAATTTTACGGCTCGCAAACGAATCGCTCGTAAGACCGATCACCACATAACCATCAGGTCCGGCGAGTTCAAATGAGCGAGTCAGAAGGCGTTTGTGTCCGTCGTGAAGGGGATCAAAAGTGCCCCCTACCATAACCTTCATACGGTTTAGTTCTTAATTTCCTATGGTAATATGCATATGGATGTTTTGATCTCCGGCACACCGCTTTTTGTGGCCGGCAATGCAACGGTCATCGGTGATGTCACTGTCGGAAATCATGTTGGGATATGGTTTGGCGCAGTTATCCGTGCCGATAAGGACCGGATCGTGATCGGGGACCGGTCGAATATTCAGGATAATTGCGTAGTGCATACCAGTAAAGGATTTCCGGTCACCCTGGGTAGTGACGTGTCAGTCGGTCATGGGGCAATCCTGCATGGCTGCACGATCGACAACAGGGTGCTGATCGGGATGGGAGCGATCATCCTCAATGGTGCGAAGATCGGTCAAGGATCAATCATCGGAGCAGGCTCGGTAATAACGGAAGGTAAGGAAATTCCACCGGACTCTGTAGTCATCGGTGTGCCGGGGAAGGTCGTTAAACAGACGGATGCGGACCAGCAAAAGCACATCCTCAATAACGCGGCTTCCTACGTCGAACTTGCAAGGGAGTACGTTCACCATGGGTGATGTGGTTGTCATTGGTGCCGGTATCGCCGGAATCCAGGCTTCCCTTGATATCGCCGATCATGGTATCCATGTACACCTGATTGAACGTGAACCATCAATCGGCGGACATATGGCACAGCTGGACAAAACATTTCCGACAAACGACTGCTCGATGTGCATCCTCTCCCCAAAGATGGTTGATGTCGAGCGTCACCCGCTGATCACCGTCCATACCTGCGCTGAGGTAGAAAAAATTGAGGGAGAAATCGGACATTTCCTTGTTACGGTAAAAAAACACCCGAGATATGTTGATGAGTCTGCCTGTAATGGTTGCGGAGATTGTATTCTGATCTGCCCGGTCGAAGTGTATAACCGTTTTGATGCCGGGCTCGGTGTAAGAAAAGCTATCTACAAACCGCACTCCCAGGCGGTTCCGGATATTGTAATAAAAGATCCGGAGCACTGCATTGAATGCGGGCTCTGCTATGATGCCTGCGGTCCCGCTGCGATAAAACGAGAAGATACAGAACAGATAATAACTATCGACGCATCCAGCATCGTGATTACTACCGGATACACGATATTTAATGCCAAAAACAAGACGCAGTTTGGCCACCTGGTGCTTCCCGATGTGATTACCAGCCTTGAGCTGGAACGCATGATCAATACCAGCGGTCCGACCGGAGGGAAAATAAAACGGTTGAGTAACGGGGCAGTTCCAAAGAGTGTCGTCTTCGTCCAGTGCGTTGGGTCCCGTGACATGACCATCAACCGTCCCTACTGTTCCTGTGTCTGCTGCATGCAGGCGATCAAGAATGCGATACTGATAATGGAAAAGAACCCGGATACTGACGTAACCATCTGTTACATGGACATTCGATCCTATGGAAAGGGTTACGAAGAATACTTTGAACGGGCAAAGGCACTCGGGGTAAAATTCCTCCGGGGCATGCCTTCTGATGTGCACGCAGACCGGACCGGTATGATCATGCAGGTCGAGAATTCCGAGACTTCAGAGGTTCTGGTGCTCCGTCCTGATCTCGTTGTGTTATCAGTTGGAATCGAACCTTCGGAAAAATCCGGGCAGATTGCACAACAAGCCGGTATCCCGCTGGAAGATACCGGGTTCATCAAACCTGTACACGATGCCATAGACACGGTTTCAACATTACGCCCGGGTATCTACATTGCCGGCACTGCTACTGCACCGCGGGATATTCCAGACAGCGTTGCATCCGGTGGATCAGCAGCGATGCGGGCGTACATCGATGCGATCAGGACGCGATCGGTGTGAACGAAACAGCCACACTCTGGTGGGATGCGTCAGCCAATACTATCCGGTATATTGACCAGACGGTCCTTCCCGCCGACTACACGATCGTTGAATGCCGAACCGTCGGGCGGCTGGTAACAGCAATCAACCGGCTTGAGATACGGGGTGCACCTGCACTCGGTGTTGCGGGAGCATTTGGAATAGCGCTCGCGGCACAAGTCTGCCAGAATATCGATCTGCAGGCTTTTATGGCAGAGGTGCACCGTGATGCAGAAACCCTCAGGGCAACCCGCCCGACAGCCATCAACCTCGGATGGGGAATCGACAGGGTGTTGGATAAGATTAGATCTTCTTCGGATATTGTTTCTGCACGAATGACTGCAATTGATGAAGCCCGGGCAATTGCCCGCGAAGACACCGCCTGCTGCCACAGGATTGGAGAGTTTGGTGCCGCCCTGCTGGAGCACGGCTCACCGCATGGGAGCTCTTAAAAGACGGGATAGATGTCACCGTGATCACTGATTCAACAGCAGCACACCTGATGCGTACAGGCAAAATCGACGCGGTTGTCGTTGGGGCAGATCGTATCACCCGCGATGCCGTCTTTAACAAAATTGGCACCTACATGCATGCGGTCTGCGCTTATCATCACAAGATTCCCTTCTATGTCGCGGCACCTCTCTCTACATTCGATACCGAAAACAGGGAACGGGATGTGATCATTGAGGAGCGGGGAAGGGAGGAAGTTACAACAATGGGCAGTCGTACTTTTGTCCCAGCTGCCTGTGCGGTGAAGAATTTTGCATTTGACGCAACTCCCCTGGATCTTGTGACCGCGATTATTACCGAACGGGGTGTTCTGCGCCCGCCCATTGGCATCGACTCAATCTTATCCTTGAAGAGTACACAATAATCCTGCGACAGGCAACTTCACAGCAATGGACCTTGATTTTCTTACCTGGAATCACCTGATGTTTCTCATCGGGGAAGCAACAGTACTTCTCATACTTGGAGCACTGCTCACGGCATTAGTCCTTGTTATCCTGTCCATCATTTCCATCCGTTCGGGAAGGCTGTATTTTCCAAAACTGATCAGGTCCGGGCTCGTGTTTCTTGAAGGACTGATGAAAGCGTTTTTCCGGCTCCTCGGGCTTGAAGACCGTGAGATGCTCACATTTTTGATTAAACTTCACAACGCGATGAATACTGCAGAATTTACCCGCATCCCGGTTTCCGAACGTGCGATCTTCATGCCGCAGTGCCTGCGCTCCTCACGGTGTCCCGCACACCTCACTCCGGAGGGGTTGAAGTGCCGGAGCTGTGGCCAGTGCACTATCGGGGAATTCCGGCCCATCCTTGAAAAACTGGGCTACCGGATCTTCATCGTACCGGGCTCTTCGTTTATCAAGCGGATGGTGAAGAAGTATCACCCGAAAGCAATTATCGGGGTCGGCTGTCTCTCTGAGGTAAAAGAGGGTATCGACATGGCAGACAAAATGGGACTCGTCGTGATGGGGGTCGTAACCTTAAAAGAAGGGTGCGTGGAAACGCTTGTGAACTGGTCCGATATTCTGGATGTGGCTGCCCTTGGGGTTGATCCTGCATTAATTCCCGAGAACCTTCATGTTCTTGCCGATTAGTTTCCCGCTTTTGATCCTGCCGTGAACGACAATGGTATCATTGCTCGTAACGTCTCCAACATGGACACCCGTGCGCAGGATGACCTTTCCTCCTGCCTTCACAGAGTGAACTATAGCATGGTCCAGGATCGTAACGTCCCCATGTGCCACCAGTGGTCCTTTGATCCTTGACTGGCTTCCGATAATCGCGTTCCAGCAGTTTACATCAAGCGCAACGCTGGACCGCGGACCCAGTTCAAGGGTACCCGTAACTAAGAGTCGTCCCCAGAAATGCGTGCGGGCAGGCACGATGAAATTCCCGTCAATCTTCACATTTCCTTCGAAATACGCCCCTTTTTGTGCAAAGAATGTATCGCCTTTCTGAATGACAGTTGGCATTGCTCCCTCAGGGTAACTGAGGAACGATCAGGGGATAAACCTGTTGCTCGGCAAAATATTTTTAAAAAAATCGCTATTT
>JAPKXT010000009.1 GCA_026394695.1 Methanoregula sp. | reverse complement strand
ATAATTTTGCGATCATCCGGGGTAGTGAAAAGAGCATCGGGACCTGTTGGGATCACGTGGATTTTGTGCTGGCCCTCAACAAAGAAACAGTTGACCGGCACAAGGACAAATTTACCCGTGAAACGGTGATTATATCCAATGCAGACCTGGTGAAATCCGCTGGTCAGGGTATTGCGGTGAATGCGATTCTCAATGCTGAACACGCTCCTGAGATCATGGGAAATTCGGCAATTATCGGGGGTTTTGCAAAAGCAGCAGGGATTGAATGGGACGTTGTTACCGCCGTGTTTCACGCACATATCCCAAAAAGTGTTGACCTTAACCTCAAGGTGGCAAAGAGGGCATACGATCAGGTAGAGAACGTTCACCCCATCGGGAAAGGAGCCCAACCGCCCCGCACGCTCCTTTCCGGGAATGAGGCGATCGGGCTGGGGTTGGTAAACGGAGGTCTTGATACCTATATCTCCTATCCTATGACACCCTCATCGGGCATTCTCCATTTCCTTGCCGACCAGCAGGAGAAGTTCGGTATTACGGTTGTTCATCCTGAAAATGAGATTGCCGTAATCCTGATGGCACTCGGGTTTGCCTATGCAGGCAAACGGTCGGCAGTTGGCACGTCCGGGGGTGGGTTCTGCCTGATGACAGAAGGTCTTTCCCTTGCAGGGATGGCAGAACTCCCCCTTGTGCTTGTGGTCTCCCAGCGGACCGGGCCTTCGACCGGCCTGCCCACCTATTCCGGACAGTCTGATCTCCAGTTCGTCCTGCATGCCGGGCAGGGGGAGTACCCGCGACTGATTGTTGCCCCCGGGGATGCGCAGGAATCCCTGTTCTGGTCGGCAGTCGCAATGAATGTAGCCTGGAAATACCAAATTCCAGCCTTCATCCTTGCCGACAAAACACTTTCTGAGGGGATCTATAGTGTTGACCCCGCTGCAATTCCCGATGTCCAAAGGGAAGACTCTCCCGGATGGTCGGGGACCGTTCCCTATCTCCGTTATGCAGATACTCCCTCCGGCATCTCACCGCTCGCGTTTCCCGGCATGAAAGACGCAGTGATCAAGGTGAACAGCTATGCACATGATGAGGCAGGTATCACTATCGAAGATGCAGATCGCGTAGTGCAGATGACAAAAAAACGCCTGCGAAAAGAAGAAAGGTTAACAGAGGAGATGCAGGGATATCCCGGTGTCAACGTAGCGGGTACGCCTGATGCTTCCACCGCACTTCTCTGCTGGGGGTCCACGAAAGGTGTATGCAATGAGGTTGCATCAATTCTCGGACTGCGGGTGGTCCAGCCAATAGTCCTCTCCCCTTTCCCGTTGGTTCAGCTTCAGCACGCCGTCAGGGGAGTTAAGAGACTGATTGCGGTAGAGGAGAATGCAACCGGACAACTTGCTGCCCTTGCCAAACGGCACGGGATCGTCCCGGAAAAAAAGATCCTGCGGTATGACGGGCGTCCCTTCTCACCCGATGAACTGATGGAAAAGATAAAGGAGATGGTCTTATGACAGGACGCCAGCTCATAACCGGTACGCAGAATACCTGGTGCCCGGGTTGTGGAAATTTCTCCATCGAGCACACCCTGAAAAATATACTGGGAGAGATGGAGCAGGAAGGAAAATCCCTTGATGATGTCGTTTTGGTGTCCGGCATCGGTTGTCATGCGAAGATCGCCGATTATTTTAATATCAACACCTTCTACTCGCTTCACGGGAGGACGATCCCGGTTGCGACCGGGATAAAGCTTGCCAACCCGCGCCTCACGGTAATCTGCTGTTCAGGAGACGGGGATTCGTATGCCGAGGGGTTGGACCACCTGATCTTTGCTGCCAAACGCAACATTGACATCACGGTGCTCATTCATAACAACCGGGTGTACGGACTTACGACGGGTCAATACACTCCCACGTCACCGCTGGGCTTCAAAGGAAAATCCACCCCCGCAGGAACTGCAGAATACCCGTTTAACCCCATCGGGCTGATGCTGGCAAGCGGGGCTACGTATGTCGCGCGGGGGTATACAAAGAAGATGGACCTCTTAAAGAAGCTGGTTTTTGCGGGCATAGCACACAAAGGATTTGCGTTTATCGATGTGCTCCAGATCTGTGCCACCTTCTTTCCCGTTGCCGACTATTATACCCCCCGGGTCTACGAACTATCCGATTACGACCGGACAGATTTCGCATCGGCATGTACAAAAGCACGGGAATGGGACTATAACAGCGATGCACGGATCGCACTCGGCACGTTCTTTGAGCGATCCCTTCCCACCTTTGATGACAAAATGGTTCAGCACGGGATTAGTCCGGCAGACCGGGCACGGGCTGTCCGGGAGTTCCTTGTAACGAGGACCTGACCAGATACCCCGACCCATTAACCGGGAGCGATAAAGGGTGAATACAACTAGGAAATCCGGTATTTAAGGTAAACCATACCGGGTATTCACCAAGGGCAAATGCAGGCAAACAACAGGAATTAAAAAAAATGAGGATTTTAAAAAACAGGAAAAAAAAGGTGTCATGAGTGACCGGTCAACCCTCTCCTGGATTACGTACTGCAACGATCCGCCTGCTGGTGATACCCGTTGCGGTTTATACAGCCTGGGTACTCGAGACGTTCCTGCTTGAAGGGAGCACGAATCTTTTTTTACAGTTTGACCCTGCAGGAATTTTCCTGTACACCCTCATTGCATGCATTATTACCGGTATGGTTATACCGCTGGTATGCATACGAAAAGCCTTTATCTCCGGGGCAGTCAACATGTTCCAGATCGGGTTCCGGTCATTACGGCGTACCATTCTTGCAGGTGTCCTGACCTGCATCATCGGCTATGGGGCAGTCATTATTTTCAGTCCGTTCGGGATGGACCGGTTCATGTTTTTCAATGCCTTCGTTCTCCTGTTACCCGGCACGATCGCATCGGTCATGATCTGCTGGGTCCTCATAGGGACTCATATACAGGCGTTTGTCCGCAGCGGGGGGACTATAATTTCCCTTTCTGTCGGGACCATGGTGACAGCGATGCTGTTTGGCATGACTACGTTTGCACACTTTCCCGCCGTGCTGCAGCAGGATACCTTTTTCTCATCAGTTGGCATCGGCATTATCGCGGGACTTTTTTTCTTTGCCGTTCGTGACGTATACGCAACATCGATAGTGGTAGGGGAATGCAGTGTTTTTACCCTGGCAGACCGGATCAACCCGGTGTATTTACATAACGCTGTCCCGGCAGTCTGGATAAGTGCAGGTCTCACAGCCTGTGCATTGACAGGCATCCACCTCTATCTTTTATGGAATTTTACCACAATCAGGATACCCGGACCATAATCATGCATCAGGTTTCCTTTCGCGTCCGTTCCGTCACAACGATTTCTGCCAGCAGAGGAAAGATCATTTCACAAATTCATTCCTGAACGGGTTTTTATCCAGCAGGGAATACTGTCAGGATATCCTCTATTCCGGATAAAAAATCCTTGTTGAACATTTTTTACCAACAAAAAATCTTATACACCCCTGCATCGAAAGATACACGTATGATTAAACGTTTCTGGTATGGAATTCTTATCAGCCTCTTTTTGATTTCTGGTGTGTTTATTGC
>JAPKXT010000124.1 GCA_026394695.1 Methanoregula sp. | reverse complement strand
TGCGATGCTGATCCGCTGGCGCATGCCCTTCGAGAACGTGCGGACCATATCGTTTCTCCGTTCACTGAGCCCGAGCCGGTCGAGGATCTCCCCTGCCCGCTTCTCGCGGCTCGCCCGGTCCATGCCGAAGAATTTCGCGGTAATGAGGATGTTCTGTTCTGCGGTGAGATCGCTGTACACCGTACCGTTCTCGGGGATGACGCCCATTTTCAGTTTCGCGGTGAGGGGATCTTTGTTGACATCCGTGCCGAGGATCCGCACCGAGCCGGTATCCGGTATCAGCACACCGGTTATCACCCGGATCGTGGTGGTCTTTCCCGCACCGTTCGGGCCAAGGAACCCGAAAATACCACCTTCAGGTATGACGATGTTCAGGGATGACGATGCTGACATCGTCAACGGCAGTGACAGGCCCGAATGATTTACTGAGATTATTCGCTTCGATTGCATCCATAAAGTGGTGTTCCGGAATCAAGGTTGCAGAGTAAAACCATATGAGGGTATCTGTTACTTTACCCTCCGGACACATCCCTGCAACCGGCTCACCGCGGTAATTCCTACGGTTCTGATTGCCTGACCTCATGTCCCCGCATCCAGGAAAGGACAGCAGCAATTCCCATGATGCCAATAGATGCCCAGAGCGAGGCGTCTATACCGTGGAGGAATGCTTCGGAAACACCCCCCACGAGGTTTGTGGTGCCGATGAACACCTCAAAAGCAACACTTCGTGGGATCGATGCGGAGGCAACCGTGATAGCGACGACAAAACTTCCCAGGATCCCGATATTCTGTACCGTCCTGAGAACGCCGGAGATCCCCCCGAAGGACCCCGGGGGGGCATTCGCCATGACTGCGCTGTTATTGGACGGGAAGAACATCGCTGACCCGATACCCGAGATTCCGGATGCGACCAGGACAACCCAGAGGGGAGTATCGAGCTGGAGCGTGAGATAGACAACCGTTGCAAGGATTAACATTGCAGCCCCCGAGGTTGCAAGGATCCGGGCCCCGTACCGGTCAGAAAACCTGCCCATGGTGGGGGACAGCAGGCTGCCCACAACATAACCCGGGGTCAGGAGGAGTGCTGCATCCAGCGGTGAAAGTCCGCGAATACCTTGGAGATACATCGTGATGAGGAACACCACGGAGAGGTAGCCGAGACTTAAGAAGAACGATGCCATGATGGAATATTTCAGGATCCGGTTTTTAAATGCAGCAAAATCGATGATGGGATACCTGCACCGGGATTCATAAAGGAGAAACAGGACAATTGCCGCAAGTCCAAGGATAAAGAGGATCATATTGAGGCCCGTCATTTCCTGGCCGGCAAAGTCAACACCGGCATAGGAAACGAACGTGAGTGCGATGCCGAGGAGGACCATACCGACCATGTCAAGGTGTGCATCGGCCCTGACCGTATCTTTGACATAGCGTAACCCAAGGAGCGTTGCAAGAATGCCTATCGGCAGGTTGATGAAAAAAATGTATTCCCATCCGACAAATGTTGTAATAATTCCCCCGAGAACAATACCCAGCATTGCCCCGCTTGTCCAGCCCAGCGAGATGTACCCGAATGCCGTTCCCCGCACGTTGGGAGGGAACGTATCGGCGATGATAGCACCACTGTTTGCCTGCATCAGTGCCCCGCCGAATGCCTGGACGCCACGGGAAAAGATCAACCAGTAAATAGAAGGGGACAATCCGCAGAAGAGTGAACCCAGGGTGAAGACACCAAAACCGGCATTAAACATCCGGCTCCTGCCAAAAATATCGCCGATTCGCCCGAGCTGGGTCGTGCACACTGCGACGATAAGGAGATAGATGAGGATGATCCAGAGTGTTGTCACGAGGTCTGCATGGAGACTGTCAGAAATCGTGGGAAATGCGAGAATAACAATCGTTGAATCTA
>JAPKXT010000013.1 GCA_026394695.1 Methanoregula sp. | reverse complement strand
AATGCGATGAATGCTGTATGCGCAGCAAGCGCAGCCACCAGCGATCTTGGAGAGGTTGCCGTAGTAATGCATGCCACAACGAGCGATGACACCTGTGCGATTCACCGGGGCACACGCGTGCGCAAGATGCACTCCTCACGTCGTGATGCGTTCCGTAGCATAGGGATAGAACCCATCGGTTCTGTTGCCTATCCATCCCGCGAAGTAACCTTAAAAAACTCTGCTGTGCGCCGGGGAAGCCACAAGCTCGCCCTGTATGACAAGCTGGAAGAACGCTGCGGGCTTGTCCAGTTCTATCCCGGGATGTCACCGGATCTCTTCAGGACATACGAGGGATACAAAGGTCTCGTGCTCGCCGGCACCGGGCTCGGGCACGTAAGCAGTGCGCTTATCCCCCCCCTGCAAAAACTCATAAACGGTGGTACCGTAGTTGTGATGACCACCCAGTGCATGCAGGGCAGGGTCTGTGACCGGGTCTATGATACCGGACGCGACCTGCTTTCAGCGGGTGTGATCGAAGGCGGCGATATGCTGCCCGAAGTGGCACTCGTGAAAATGATGTGGGTGCTGGCAAACGAGAAGGATACGGAAAAAGCGGCCATCCTGATGCAGGCTGATCTCAAAGGTGAATGCAACCGGAGGAGCACGCATGGATTATAATGCGATAGGACTGACGGCCGGCATTGAGATCCACCAGCAGCTGAATACACAGGAAAAATTATTCTGCCATTGCTTAACCCTTCTCCGCGACAGTTCGGAACATTCCGGGGAATTTTTCCGCTACCTCCGGGTAACCGAGAGCGAGATGGGAGAGATCGACCGGGCTGCACAGGAGGAGATGAAGCGTGACCGGAAATTCCAGTATTATACCTATGATACCACATGCCTTGTCGAAAACGATGAGGAGCCACCGGCGCCGCTGAACGATGAGGCACTTTCTGTCTGCCTCACTATTGCAAAGATGTTTGGCATGACACCAGTCAGGCAGGTGCATACGATGCGTAAGCTCGTTATTGACGGGTCGAACACCAGCGGGTTCCAGCGCACAGCACTTGTCGCCATGGGCGGAGCGCTTCCCGATGGGGGAGAGATAGAGACTATCTGCCTTGAAGAAGAGGCAGCCCAACGGGTCAGGGACGATATTTTCTCGCTTGACCGGCTCGGTATCCCGCTCATCGAGATCACCACATCGCCTTGTATGCACACCCCGGAAGATGTGCAGAAGGTCGCTGAGTATATTGGTATGGTACTACGTTCGACCGGAAAGGTGAAACGGGGAATCGGTACAATCCGACAGGATGTGAATATCTCAGTCCGGGGTGGTGCCCGGGTCGAGATCAAGGGGGTACAGGAACTGGACCTGATTGCAGAAGTGGTCAGGCGCGAAGTGCAGCGGCAGCAAAGTCTCCTCGCCATCCGGCATGAACTCATAGAGAGAAAAGCATCGGTTCATGATAATTCACAGAATGTGAGTGACCTGTTCAGGGAGACAAAATCCACGGTCCTGAAAAAGGCAAAACGCATCTACGCAGTCAGGCTCGAACATTTTGCCGGTATTGTAGGTCGCGAGATCCAACCGGACCGCCGGCTCGGCAGCGAAATGTCAGACTATGCCAAAAAATGTGGGGTCGGGGGAATCTTTCACACGGATGAACTTCCGGCTTATGGTGTCACTTCCGACGAGGTTGAACGGTTGCGGGCACGCATGAACGCCGGGGACCAGGACTGCGTAGTGATCGTTGCAGCAGCGAGTGATACCCAGGCAACCTGCGCTCTTAACCAGGTCATCATCCGTGCACACCTGGCACTTTCCGTAAAACCGGTTCCGGAAGAGACCCGGAAAATGCTCGTTGACGGCAGCTCTGCCTACATGCGCCCGCTCCCCGGCGCAGCGCGGATGTATCCCGAAACCGATGTACTGCCGGTGATCATTGATGATGACCGCTGGAATGCAATTATAGTTCCCGAACTGCTGACCGCAAAAGCGCAGCGCTATGCACAGGATTATGCCATCGACCTTGCCTATGCAACCCAGCTGGCACTATCAGAAAAACTCCCGCTTTTCGAACGTGCACTGGCAGAGGGTATCAAACCCAAGCTTGCCGCTTTCACCATTCTTTCCACAAGCACAGAACTCCGGCGGGAGGGTATTGCCGTTGAGAAGATATCAGATAAGGATTATCTTGCAACCTGGCATGCCGTGGAAAATGGCAGGGCTGCAAAAGAGGCAATTCCCATTCTCTTCCGCGGTCTTGCATCTGGCAGCACATTTGGAGATGTGATCCGGAAACTTGCTCCTGCTGTCTCTTACGAAGAACTGGAATCCATCATAAAAAAGATCATCGCTGACAGGTCAGATTTTGTAGTCCAGAAAGGAATCGCCGCGCTTGGACCCCTCATGGGTGTGGTCATGACTGAAGTGCGGGGGTCGGTTGACGGAAAAATCGTGAGTGAAATCCTCAAAAAGGAAATTAACGCAACACTTGCAGCAAAAAAACGGTAATTTTTTTTCGTCGCATCCATCTCCCATGAAGAACAGGCGCGAACATTTATGAGTGGGGCAGCAGAATTAGATAAGGAGTTTAATTATGGGTAAAACAGGCACTACCATCTGGGCACAGGTAAAAGGCGTCAAGGGTCAGATCCGGCTCGTTCCAAAAAGTGAAGGCGATCTTAAAA